>JAKOTC010000022.1 GCA_029776465.1 Bacillota bacterium | reverse complement strand
GAACAATGTTCTTGTCAATAGCAAACAGGCTGCAGAGCTGGTGAGCATTCAAGCGGGTCTCCATGCCTTCAAACATGTTGTTGGCCAGGGATTCGATATCCAGGTCCTGAATGAAAAGATCATCCATGCTGGGAATTTTATTAACGACAAGTTCGTCAGTCAACCAAAGTAAATCAAACATTTTTGTTCCCCCTTAAATATCATCGACATCATGCAGCTTCTTATAGACGTCGGAATTAACATCCAACTTCAAACCGCGATCGGAAAGACGATGGACCACCTGACGAAGCGTGACGCCGTGAACAGCGGCAACTTCAAGCGCATAGCTCTTCTTCTGGGGGGCATCCTCCTTGACCTTATAGGTACGAATGGCGATATCGGTTTCCGGATCCGGCTTAGTAACGGTAATAATACTGCCGGTTTGACCGGGGAATTTCTCCTCAATCTCGGGCAGGAGATCATACAGCTCATAGAAGTGGGTCGCGATAACACCGCTGGCTTTTTTCTCAAGCAACTTCTTGATGAGGTCACGGCAAATCATGGAACCTTCCAGCGGGCTGGTGGAGGTCAGAGGCTCGTTCATAATGATAACGGAGTTGGAAGTAACGTTGGGCAGCATCTCGGAGATCTGACGAACTTCCTCACACATACGGGAGTCTTCGGAGTTGTCGGTTTCACCGCCGGAGAAGGTGGTGAAGATAGAGCTGGAAGGAGCAATCTCCACATAGTCGCAGGGCAGATAGTAACCCAGCTGCAACAGCCAGATCATCTGACCGGTGGCGGTCATATAGGTGCTCTTACCGGAGCTGTTGGCGCCGGTGAGAATATAGAATTTACCTTTGGGGTCAAAGTTAATGTCATTCTTAATGGTGTTAACGGTTTCATCCAGGGCCAGATCAATGGGATACATCTCTTTGGCATGGATGAAGAAACGGTCAGCAGGCTTTACAACCGGATGGCACATGGTGAAGCCGCGGTTACGCAGTCTGCGGATCAGGTTGAGGGCGCCGGCATAGAAGGAGAAGGCCTCGCCCAGTTCCTCGAAGGCCTTCAGACCGTCAGCGGAGTAACGGTTGCAGATGGACTTCAGCTCGTTAATGGGCTTCTTATAACGCTCGTGGATCATATCCATCACCTGGGTCTGGAAGAGACCGGCGTTGGCGATGTTCGGCAGAGACTTCAGGTTGGAAACACCGGTGATCTCACCTTTACGCCAGAAAGTGAAGACAGAGGACTGGTCATAGGGGTTGGGGCTGAATTCGGCAATAACCATGTTCACCATGGAAGAGCCGTTCTTCAGGTTGACGCCCAGGTTGACGCTGCGGATATCCAGCCAGGAAGCGTCCACATCCTTGAAGCGGTTGAGCATCTCGTCGATCTTGTCTTTGTCATAGTACTTGTCCACAAGAGCCTGCAGGTGCTTAATAGCCTGAGAGGTCAGCTTGACGGAGGGATTGTTGAAAGCGGCGCGGAGAGAGTTCATCACCTTCGCATACATGGACAGACGGCGATACTTCAGACCAACCTGGCAGATCAAGCTGCTGCGGAATTCCATCTTTCTGGTGTACTCTTTGAGGTAGATCAGAGTGGAAGGAATTTCGAAGAAAGCTTCTTCCAGCTGAGGGTTGGAGATCAAATCGCGGATCATGTCCTCACGATAGTTGATGGTCTCAGCATCACTGGTGGCAAGATTGTACAACTCTTCAACGCTAAGCGAGAACTGAGTGCCGAGGAAGATATTGTTTACCAAGGATTCAAGCCTGAGATTTTGAATATTTTTCTCACGGTGAACGGTATCAAATATCATCGGTTCCTTGCCATCGGGGTACAGTAACGGGTTTTTCATTCACTCATCATCCTTTTCATATCAGAAATAATTGAATTTTCTTTTGTAAAGAGGGCGGGGTCTACATTGGTTTCAAAAAGCCGAATATTCCAGTGAAGATGGGGACCGGTGGAATATCCGGTTGTGCCGACCTCACCTATTTTATCACCTTTTGCAACCATCTGACCTTCTTCGACGCATATCACGCTCATATGGTTGTAAAAGGAGAAAAGCCCCAAGCCGTGATCGAGAATTACGGTGTTTCCGTAAAACTTCATCTCTCCGGCAAAAACAACTTTCGCGCCGCCTGCCGCACTGACGGGAGTGCCCTCCGCCGCAGCGATATCCAAACCGCTGTGAGCCGATGTAAACACGCCGTTGGTATACCGTCTCTGGCCATATTGAGTGGAAATGCGGCCCTGGACAGGCTGGATAAAAGAGTCCTCGCAATAGAGTTCCGGCGACGGGTTGGCCGTAACCTTTGCAATAATAGCCTTATCGCTTTCCAGGTTTTCCTCACTTCCGGCCTCGGCCATTTTCGAACCGGATACCACCGTCAGGTCCTGACGCTTAAAGGTTTTTGTTCCCACATTCATGGAAACCGAAGCAAGTAAAACTCCTCCGCTTTTACCGTTTTCCGAGGCATAAATCTGAAGCTTACCGGGTTTGGTGGTCATGGAGGTAATTGCAGCAAATCCCAGATATTCATCGCCTTTTTTATAAAGCGGAAAGGTTCTGTCGCTGGCATTGGCAAACTTCGCATAAAGCAGCTTGCTTCCGTCATATCCTTTTATCTTTACGGCTATGATATCGCCGGGTGAAATGGTATTTGCGGAGAGCTCGATCTGTGGTTTGTCCGCCGCCGAATCAGAAGCTGAAACCACTGCTGCCGAAGATATACTCGGCGGCTTGTACTGAATATTAAATACAAACTGTTGCCAGTAAGGATAGTCCGCCTGTGAGACAATGTAAAGGTGAATCGAATACAGCCCGGCCTCCTCGGGCAAGGAAAAGGTTAAGGAATCACTTTTTATGTCGGTCGAAAAAGCCAAGGCTCCCTGTTCGTTCCGAACAACCAGCTCTCCAATGGTGTCTTTCGGACAATCCAGAGTAAAAACGGGCTTTTTCGTGGTTATAAAAGTTTGTGGCGGATTGGTGTATTGGAAAGACTGCTCCTGCTGGGCATTCACCTTCACACAATCCGGCAAAAGGGTGTAACTTTGACCTTCAAAGGACAGGGTTACAGGCAGCCGGTCTGCCAATTCGGCAGAGGAGGGAAGGGAAAAAGCCGGCACGGATGAAACCGCTGTAATGGATGCATCGGATGAAAGCTTTAGCCGGCTTGACGTGGTGTCACAGCCCGAAGACAGGAAACAGACGAAGAAACTGCACAGCAATGCCAGCGCCGGCTTTATCGCCGGCGTCGGCACTAAAGCTCTATTCTTTTTCCTTTGCCTTATCATGTTGTTCTCTCAGCAAATCACGAATTTCTGCCAGCAGCTGCTCCTGGGTGGGAGGAGCCGGCTTATTTTCGGCAGGCTTGGGCTCATTTTTCTTCTTCAATTTATTAATAAGCTTGACTACGGTAAAAATGCTGAAAGCAATGATGATAAAATCAACGACTGTAGACAAAAAGCTGCCGTATTTGATGTGAATCAAGTTGTCGGCATCCGTGGTGCCCCATTTTTGAACGGTCCACTCAAGCTTGCTAAGATCCGTAGAACCGATGAGGAATCCGAAAATCGGCATAATCAAATCATTAACCAGCGAGGTCACAATTTTTGAAAATGAACCACCGATAATAATACCGATAGCCATATCAAAAACGTTGCCCTTCATGGCGAATTCTTTAAATTCCTTCAGGAATTTTTTAATCATTTCTGCCTGCCTTTCCGAAATAGGACTATCCTATTACAGCGTTGACTTAACAATTATACTACTTCACAGGTTTTATGTCAAGGTACAGCGGCCCCTCAAAGTCACTTTTTCAGGCTAAAAATAGCCAAAATAATGCCAAATCAGCATAAATGTTACAACTTTGAAACAACTCATTCCTTATAATCTGGAGTTTTAATCCAGCAAGCCGGCAACTGTCACTTTCCCTGTTTCTTTGTCTGCGCAGAGAGTCAGAATCTCAAAGGGCTTCATTTCCAAAGCATAGCTGCTGCCCAGCAACGGCAACTCGAGGCTGGCCTTCTGAACCGAATCCAGGTTGTTGAAGAGCCGCAGGATATAGCCCTTTCCGTTTTTGGAAGGTTTAATGGTAACCAGTTCAATCGAACGGTTATCCAGCGTGCAGAAAGACTTGGGCTTCTCCCCCTCCTGAGGCGGGAAGAAGCAGACTGCCATGGGCTTCTGGTGGATATAGGCCGATTCAAAGTCCACATTGGCGCTGCGGTCGGCGAGGTCACCTGCATCCAGATAAAAATCAAAGAGACGTTCGCCCAGATCAATACGGGGAGTCAGGCGATCCTGCTGAAGGATTTCACGGCCCTTCCAGGGATGGGCGCAATAGGCGGCCGTGCGAACCAGCGACATCCGGATTTCGCTGCCGTCACAGGAAGATCCGTAAGTGCCGGTGTTGATCAGAGTAAGCGCCTGTTTGCCGTCGTCCAGCATCACCCAGCTCTGCGCCACGGCCTCATTGCCGTCGGTTCGCATCTTCTCCCGGCCATAGGCGGTTTTTCCGGAGTAATGAGCATTTTCAAAGACCGTGGGGAAGGAAAGCTTCAGCATGGTATCCCGTTCCATCATGAATAGACGGATATTGATGCCGATCTGCGTGCCCTCCTTGGGAATGGTATAGCGAACGCAGGCAGCGGACTCGTTATATTCAAACACCGCTTCAAGAATGGTGCGGACGGGTCCGTCCTCCACCACCCGAATGGGCGCCAGCTCATCGGCATTGACGGCGGAGATCCGTGCGGTGCGGGCCGGAGAGGCCAGAACAAACTCGCCTTTCACCTGGGTAAAGCCGTCTACGGTCATGCCCCAGGGGTCAACGTTATCCACAACGGCAAGGATTTTTGCTCCCCCCGCCCGGAGGTATTCCCTGCCGTTGACCTGATAGCTGTCAATCAAGCCGGTATTGGCATTGATGGCCACTCTCATGCTTCCGTTGTCCAGGGTGAAGTAGCCGTTTTGGGCCTTGAGCTCGGATTTGGGCTTTTCTTTCAGAACAACATTCTGGATATCAAATCTGCTGACGGTCATGGGTTCCAGGGTGGCCTTAAACACCACTTTTTTCGACCAGTCCATGGGCAGATTGGAGGATTCTTTTTCGTTTTGGCTGACCAGCACATTGCCTTGCTCGTCCAGCACCCGTGCGATGCTGTAGGGAGGCTTGCCGTCGATGTCCGGCGTGGAGTCGGCCAGCATATATTCGCACTCCACCACTCCTTCGATTTTATAAGGATGGGGATTGTAAACCAGAATGGGAAGCTCACCCTCTTTGGGACGCTTCTGACCGGCGGCGTATTTAAAGAAGGCCTTTGTTTTTAATCGGGAGGTCAGCTCGGCGCCCAGGCTTTGGGTGCGAAGGGCGTCGTTTTCCACCTGCTGAACCGATGAACCGGGCAGAATATCATGGAACTGGCAGAACAGAAGGGATTTCCAGGCAGACAGAAAATCCTGCTTGGGATACTCGGGCAGCAGGCCGTTGGCCACCGCGCCGCTCATCAGCTTTTCGGTATAGCACAGCTCGTTTTCCAGCTTGCGGTTGCCCTGCTTGATGCGCACCTGAGAGGTATAGCAGCCCACCATCACATGCTGAAGGGATTCCTTCAGCACCAGATCGGGCTGGCAGTGCTGGCGGAAATCGGCAAAGAATTGCTCGGGAGTGGAATGGAAGACCTCGATGCCCAGTTCCTTCTGTTCCTTCTGATACTGAGCAATCCGCTCCATGTCAATGCGGGAGGGACCGCCGCCGTGGTTGCCGACTCCCCAGAGGCCGCAGGCGACCTCCCGGTCGTTCTGATTCAGCTTATATTCCTCCAGCCGCTCCACCGCTTTTCCCAGAGGCGTGTTATAACGGTAGGATTTAAAGACAAACACCTTGCTGTCGTTAAAGCCCTGCCACTCGATGACCTTGTTGTCCAAAACCTCTCCCGAGGCGGAATGGGTAACGGGGCGGGTAATGATATAGTTTTCATACCCCGCCTGCTGCATAATTTGAACCAGTCCGCGGGTATGGCCAAAAGGATCCATATTAATGGCGGTTTTGATATCATTAATATTTATATTAAATTTTTCGGCAAAATAGTCCATTCCCACGCTGATCTGGCGGACAAAAGCTTCTCCGCTGGGGATGTTGCAGTCAGGCTGGAGATACCAGCCGCCCATGATATGCCATTTCCCCTCTTTCACCAGCTTTTGAATCTTGGCAAACAGCTCGGGCTCATATTCCTCAATCCACTCATAGAGAAGGGCCTCATTGTGGTTAAAGACATATCCGTCGTAATTTTCACAGAACTCGGCAGCCACCCGGAAGGTGGAAATAGCGGCGCCCACGCCTTCTTCCCAGGTCCATTGCCAAACAGGGTCAATATGCGCGTTGCAAATCAGATGATAACGTTTCATTCGGATTTCGTTCCTTTCGGTTCAATCTATAAAATCATCTTACCACTGAGCGGTTTCTTCCGCAAAGCGAAGGAATTGGTAGACAGGGATTAATTTTTGATAGTCCTCTTTCAGCGTCTGGACCAGCCGGTCGGAGAAAAACAGGTCAAAATCCTCGCGGGTGCGTTCCACACAGATGCTTTTGCTGTCCAGCCAGGCCCGAAGATCTTCCTCCTCGCCGGGATAGCGGCTTTTTTTATACCAGTCACCGGTGAGGGCAAAAACATTCTAGGATTTCAGAGCGGCCTGAGCCTTTAAAAAATGCTCGTCCCTGCTCAAAATCAGTTTGCGGATTTGATCCATCACCGGAGTGGGGGTCTCATAATATCCGCAGCCGTAAAAATAACTGGCCGGTGAAAAGACAAAGAAAAATTCCACCGGATGGGGGTTATCGGGGTGGGCATGGCGGTCACGGGAAAATTTGATCCACATATAGTCCCGATAAAGAGATTTGTCCCGGGAGAATCGAGCGTCCCGATAAATTCTCGATACCATGCCGTTTCGCTTGGGATCGCAGATAAAGGCACCGTCAATCTCCAGCATAAACGGGGTCAGCTCTGCCGCCAGCTGCAACAGCGGCGTTTGAACATATTCAATATACTCATTTTTATGCTCGGTATACCAGGTTTTGCTGTTTTCCAGCCGGTTGATGGCCAAAAACTCCAGCGTTTTGGGGGTAAACATAGATAGGGTTCCTCTTTTGCTTTAAATGGTTTTGCCCGAATTTATAGACAATAGGGCATGTTCACGTCGATTTCCGCCCATTCAATGGTGATGGGCTTTTTTGTTCCGGCCACTTCTACCAGGCTGGCAATGGGGAAGTTCTCAAACGTTTCTATTTCAAACAGGTGATAATCCAGTTCCTCCGGCCGGGGGTTGGGTAATTCCACCCTGCCCCGATACTTGGCCGGGCGTGAATTGACGAATACCGAGAAATAATCCCCCGAAAGATTGGAGCAGCGGGATACCCCCAGCACCAGTCTCGTCCTGGCATTTGGCGGGATCAAACCCGTTGGAATACGGAGTTCCCTGTATTTCATCCTGCCCATATACGCCTCGCTGCCCTCGGCGTTGTAACCGCAATAGGCAGGGAGAGCATTGGCCTGAGGCACTCCGGGAGCCTGGATGTCCCGGAAGGTGACGATATGGCGGCGAGGTTTGTCGCCGATGCTTTCCAGGCTGCCGATGGTGGAGAGAGTCTCGGCATAAACCGCCGGATCCCAGGCGCAACCCTTCATACGGGGCTCCAACAGCTGGGGCAGGGTGTCCATATAATTAAAGAGATAGACCCGGTCCGCCCCCATGGAGAGATAGGCGGCGGCTGTTCCCCGGGCGGTCTCGGGAGAGTTAAACATCCAGCGCTTGTCCGGCTCGTTCGGATATCCTTCGATCAGGGCTTCCAGCCCCGCACCAAGCAGAATATCCCGCTTGCCGATAATCCGACGCCAAAGGTCGATGGGCATGTCGTTGTCCGAACTGCTCCAGCGGGGAGTGGGCACGATCATATCAATCAGGCCGTTGTCCATCCAGTCGAAGACGTCCATGCCGAAGCGCAGACACATCTCCGGCGTGGCGGGAACACGCACGCTGAGCTTAATGGGATGCCCTTTCGCCCCGGCGGCTTCATCCACCAGCCCGCGGATCTGACGCATATAGGCGTTCATCACCGGGATCCCCTCCTCCTCGCGGCCTGCCCGCAGAGAGAAGATTTCCCGCATCCAGTCCAGCTCCAGCCCGTCGATGTCAAACTCGCTGAGAACTTCCTGAATCAGATTCAGCATCCGCTGGCGAACCTGGGGAACATGAAAATCCAAGGCGTTGTCATAGTAATTACAGGGCGGGCGGTGGGAGGTTCTCCTCCACTGTGTATTTTTGAAAAACTCGGAATGGAGAAAATGGTTTTCTTCGTCGGTGTTATGAATGTCATTCATCCGGATGGAGATCCAGGGGTGAATGCCGATCCTGCGCAGCTCGCTCAGCCAATAGGCATGCATGGGAATGCCCTGACGGTTATAGACATCCTCCAGGATTTCCACCGGATTGCCGACGGGGCCGGGGTCGCCCCCTGCGGCCTTGATAGCCCGGTATTTGTCAATGGCGTTATCAAGCGCCCTGGAGGGATACCAGGCCAGCATGGCATTCAGGTTAATGGCAAACTCTTTGATCTCACTGCCCCGATACTGGTCAATAAAGGCCTTCAGTTCCTTTTCGGTGACCCGGATGCCTGCGCGATATCGGGTGAAAATAAAATGATTGCAGTCCTCATTGAACATAATTCCGGACATTGATGCCCCTCCCCAACAACAGGCGGAATCGCCATTGGCAAGAGATATAAATGATTTTATTTATATCAAACCAGTATAATACTAACACACCCCAGGATTTTTGACAAGCCAAATTGAGGCCTCCATTCAAACCGTTTTATGTGGAAAAGCAACAATAAAACCCAAGAATGATGGGCCATTTCCCCATCAAAGTCGTCCGTTTTTTACCAACCGTCATAATCGGCCGGGTTCTGCCCTATGATTCTTCTCCCCGTCAGAAATTTTTCCATCCTGTTCTGTTCAAAAATTCCCGTCTGTGATATACTGGGAAAAAGAATATCATCGGAAAGGGTGATCTTATGTCCCGCCGGGAGGATTTTCAAAAAACCCTGCAACATATTCAGCCCGAGCGTATCATCGTGGATTTCGGCGGCAACCCTCTCTCCTGCATGGAGGGCAAAAGCATGGCCAATCTGCTGGACTTTCTGGGTTTTGAGCCGCCCAAGGAAGAAAACCCCTTGGCTTTTGGGATGGCCGGACGGATTGACGAGCGGATTTTAACCTATTTCGACACCGACACCCGGGCGATAGGCTATATCTTTTCTCCGCCCAGCCCTCTTGCCAAAAACATCAGCCCTACCGAACAGATCGACTGCTGGGGTATCCGCCGCCGCTTTACCGGCATGTATTGGGACATTGTGGAATCCCCCTTAAAGGATGCCACCCTGGAGGATCTCAAAAACTTCCCCTGGCCCGACCCGGAGGCCATCCCCCAGGAGGAGTTTGACGCCTGCGCCAAGGCCGCCAAATACCTCTATGAAAACACCGATTATGTCATCTGCGCCGAGCATCCGGTTTACGGCGTATTTGAACTGGGCTGCTGGATGTGCGGGTTTGAGGATTTTCTCTATCGGCTGGCCGCCGAGCCGGAGTTTGTCCGGGCCTTTTTCGACCGCTTCTGGCAGTATCAAAAACGGGTGATTGAGCGGTATTATGCCGCGGTGGGTCCCTATATCCACTACACCTCCAGCGGGGACGACTTTGCCATGCAGAACGGCCCCTTCTTCTCCCCCGCCGCCTTCCGCCAACAGATCGCCCCTTACCTGAAGGAGCGCATCCGGCTGACCAAGTCCTTCACCAAAGCCGCCTTCCTTCACCACTCCTGCGGATCGGTTCATGCCTTGATTCCCGACCTGATTGACTGCGGCGTGGAGATCCTAAACCCCATTCAGCCCAAAGCCGCCAATATGGAGGCCCATCGTCTGAAGGCCGATTACGGGAACCAAATCACCTTCCACGGCGGTTTTGACACCCAGGAGATCCTGCCCCACGGAAGCCCCGCTCAGATCGATGAGGAAGTACACCGCCTGATGACCACTCTGGGTAAAAACGGCGGATACATCTTCGCCGCCGCCCATAACATCCAGGAAGATGTGCCCCCCGAAAATCTGGTCGCCATGCTGGAGGCGGCAAAGAAATATCGTAAATTATAAAATTCAGGGGCGGAGTGTTTGTCCGCCCCTATTGATATCAATTTTATTTTCCCGCTTTGCTGACGGCCTCCCACAGGCCGGTCAGATAGGCGGCGCCCAGGGCCCGGTCGTATAGTCCATAGCCATAGCGTCCCTTCTCGCCCCAGATCATCCTGCCGTGATCGGGCCGGATGTAACCGTCAAATCCGCTGTCATAGAGCGCCTTGACCACTTCGTACATATCCAGCGAACCGCAGGCGGAGGGATGCGCCGATTCTTCAAAATCCAGCTCCCCGGAGAGTTTGATGTTGCGCAGGTGGGCAAAGTGAATCCGGCTTCCGCCGATGGTTCTGATCATCTTGGGCAGGTCATTCTGACGCCCTGCGCCCAGCGAGCCGATACAGAAGGTCAGGCCGTTGGCTTCGCTGTCTACCAGCTTGAGGAAGCGGTCGAGGTTTTCCATGCCCGTGATGATGCGGGGCAGACCGAAAATCGGCCACGGCGGGTCGTCGGGGTGGATGGCCATTTTTACGCCGCTCTCCTCCGCCACCGGAATGACGGCCTCGAGGAAACGCCGGACATTGTTCCACAGCCCCTCGGCGCTTAGATCCTCATACTGTTTTAAAAGGCCCTTCAGCTCGGCCTTGGTATAGCTTTCGTCCCAGCCGGGCAAAGACAGCTCGCTTTCAGCAGGGTTCATGGCCAGCACCTGAGCGTGACGGTAAGCCAAAGCGTTCGACCCGTCGGGCAGCTGGCTTTCCAACTCGCTTCTCAGCCAGTCGAACACCGGCATGAAGTTATAGCAGATCACCTTCACCCCGGCCTTGCTCAGCCGACGGACATTTTCGCAATAGTTGTCAATCAGTCTGCTGCTGTCGGGGGTGCCCAGCTTGATGTGCTCGTGAACCGGCACGCTTTCCACCACTTCAAACTCCAGCCCGTTGGCAGCCGCAGCGGACTTGATGGCCTCGATCTTTTCCATGGGCCAGACCTCGCCCACCGGCACCTCGTACACCGCGGACACAATGCCTGTCATACAGGGTATCTGCCGGATATGGCTCAGGGATACGGGGTCTTTTTCCCCATACCACCGGAATGTCATCTTCATATTCATGTTCCTTTCCTGTCTACAGCTATATATTTATTGTAAGGGATTTTGCCAAAAATGTAAAGCCAAATCAAAGGATATCAACGCACATTGTGCAATTTGGTTTCTTCCCAAACCAAGAAATTCTCCCAATTGACAATTCCATCCGCAAATAGTACAATTTTATCAAAAACAACAAGGGAGTCTGCGTCTATGAAATGTAAGCGGTTTTTCTGTTTAGCGCTCTCTGCTCTGATGCTTTCGGCCTGTGGTTCCAGTCCATCCGGGAATCCTGCCAAAAGTCGGGTAAAAATCGAAAATCTGCCTGCCATTATCAATATTTTCTCCCTTACGGCCTTTCAAACCGTTGACAATCTCACCGACCAAACGGCGCTGGATGCCTGGAATGCCTATATGAGCGACACCTATGGCACCCAAATCGCTTTAAAAACCGAGCTGGATCTGAATATGAGCTCCACCCTTCAAGCGGTAACCGAAGGCGGAATGACCGGGATAGTCGAACTGGCCCCGGGACAGATTCAAAGCTTTATGGAAAACGAGCAGCACAAGTCCTACATTCTGCCCTTGGAAGACTATCTTAAAGACAATAAGGTTTGGAATTCCCTTCCCGCAGATTTTCGAAACCGTTTCCAGCGGGACGGTCATATCTGGGCAATTCCCAAAAATCTGGCCAACACACTGAAGGTCACTTCCATCAACACCAACTGGTTGAAGAAGGTGGGCATGGGGTTGCCCACATCTGCCCAAGAACTGGCTCAGGCCGCCAAACTGTTTGTGGAAAAAGACGCCAACGGAGACGGTGAAAAGAACGATTACCTGTTCAGCACGGCTAGCGCCGTTGACTATAACCTCTACTCCTCCTTCGGGGTTTACTTGTCTGGCTATAACCCCAACGACAAGTATTTCGCCCATCCCAGAACCAGCAAGGGCGCACAGGATCTGTATGCCTATATGCAATCCCTGTATAAGGCCGGGTGCCTGGATATCAACAGCTTTTACACCGAGCGCATAGCAACCAATAACCCTCAAAACTATGCTACCATTCAAGGCTCGGTGGGTGAAGGCAAATATAAAACCGCCTTTGAACTCGCCCGGCTTCAGGGCAAAACCGAGGAGGAGCTTTTAAAGGACTATAATGAAATCACCGCGGGTTTTGAAGCTCTTCCCCCCTTCTCGAAGGACAATCCGGTCACTTATTCCGATGACGGCGCATGCTTTGTTTTAGTGGACGGAACCAAGGATCCCGGCGCGGTTGTCAACGCCTTTGTGGATATTCTCTTCGGCTTCCTTCAAAGCTATCTTGATTGCGCCTACGGCCTCCCTGAAAATTACTCCATCAGCAACAATAAAACCATTGTGTTAAACTATGCCAATCAAGCAAACAAAACTTTCCCCCTCTATCCCGGCCTTGTCAACGCCCTGGACATCATCGATTCGGGGTGGATTGTCCTCACAAAAGATATGAACGCCGAGCTGGTGCGCAGACAAACCGAGGATGCAAAAAATACGAGGAACAGTATATTAAAAAATACACCGCCGAAGGAAAGCTTTTAAAGCTGCCCGTTTGGTACAACGCTTCCTACACCGCCCCCATTTTCGGGCTTCGCGAGCTTGCTTTCGGCTCCACCTTCCGCCCCTACGCCTCCAACTCAAACTATTATAAAACCATGAACACTTTCAACCGGCTGACCCCGCCCAACACCCCACCAACTCCATAAATACAGACCAACCCCATCAATAAAGAGAGGCTGACCGCCTCTCTTTATTTTGTAATAACCCTTTGACAACGTTAAATAATGGTTGATTTTTACATTGAATGATGTATAATAGAATTAAAAGATAATTTGCAAACCTATGTGGAGTATCTTTCCTCTCTTTATAAAGAAGGCCTTATTGTGCCGCCCCTTGGGTCGGATACTGTGCAAACCTACACCGATGACGGTGACTGCTGGGTGATGACAGCGGCAACCAAACAGCCCAAAGAGGTCATCAACACTTTCGTGGATCTGGTCTTCGGTTCGGTGGTAGGCAATCTGGAATTCACTTATGGAATCAGTGATAACTACCAAATCGGCTCTGACAAGGTCGTAAAGCTGAGGGCTATTGATGAAATCACCGGCTCGTTGCCCACCTATCCCGGCCTGATGAACAATCTGGACATCATCGACAGCAGTTATGTAGTGGTGACCCTGACCAAAACGTGAAACTGGCACAAAAATTAAAGGCAGACAAAATTAAGTTTACTGAAAATTATATTGACAAATATACAAAGGCCGGCAAGCTGGTAAAACTGCCGGTTTGGAACTATATTCCCAATCGAAACGCCACCATGTTCACCACCAGCATGATGGAAAGCGGCGCGGTGTACACCTCCGTCCAGTCCGATCCGCGGTATGAGCAGTGGAACAAATTTTTCGGTCTTTCCTGATTTCTGCCATGGGATTCGATTGGAAATAAAGCAGAAAACCCATAAATCACTTCAAACTTTTGGCGGATGTCGAATCATCCGCCAAAAACCATTGAGGAGCTGATTGCATGAAAATCAGGCGATTAACCGCAATCCGATATTGAATGAACCGTCGAATCAGGTATGTCAACCACCGTCAGTCGGAATTGGCTCAAAAAACTAAAAACGCAAAATTTGCCGCAGAATATATTGAACAGTATACAAAAGCCGGCAAACTGGTAAAACTGCCGGTTTGATATATATCCCTTTAATAATCACCACCGGCCTATTTACCCCCGGGATGATGGAAAGCGGCGAAATCTACGAAATCTCAAGCATACGACAGGATTCGCGATATAACCAGTGAAACAAGTTTTTCGGTCTTTCCTCATATTAAACGATGGTGTATAATACGTATAAAAACGACTTAGAAATCCATGGATGTATAAGCCATTGATAAAGGAGCGATTGTTATTACTGTTTTAATTACCGGCGCATCGGGCGGAATCGGGGCCCAGTTTGCCAAACTTTATGCCAGAAAATCGGCTCGGTTGATTCTGGTGGCCCGGAGTGAAGACAAACTCAATAAACTGAAAGAAGATCTCGAACGGGTTTATGCTGTTCCTGTGATGGTCATCACCAAAGACCTTGCCCTTCCGGGCGCCCCAAAAGAGGTCTATGAGGAGGTTAAAAGCGCCGGGCTCAAGATTGACATTCTGGTGAATAACGCCGGCGTGGGAAGCTTCGGCCCCTTTGTCTCCAGCGACTGGAAAGAACAAGAAAACATGATTCGTCTAAACATCCTGGCCCTGGCCGAGCTGACCCGCCTTTTTCTTCCCGGTATGGTCAGCCGCCGGCGCGGAAAAATCATCAACCTCTCCTCCACTGCAGCCTTTGAGCCCGGCCCTCTGATGTCGGTTTACTATGCTTCCAAAGCATTTGTGCTCTCTTTCTCAGAAGCCCTGTCCCGAGAGCTGAAAGGCACCGGCGTAACCGTTACCGCCCTCTGTCCGGGACCCACCAACACCGGCTTTGCCACCGCCGCCAAACTGAAAAAATCCAAGCTTTATAAGTTCTTCAGGGCAACGCCGGCTATAAAGGTGGCCCAATATGGGATAAAGGCGGCCGAGAATAACAAGGTGGTTGCGGTTCATGGCCTGGGGAATAAACTTTTGGTTGCCGCCATCCGTTTCATCCCTCGGGCAGTGGTTCGGGAAATCGCATGGCATCTGCAGGGCAAAACCGACAAACCCCAAAATTAACAATCATTAATTCTTAAACTACGACATTTCAACCTTTACACCACATAAAGCAAGACCCGCTTGGCATCTGCCTTGCGGGTCTTATCTTATTGCTTATACCCAGCTAATTCCGCATGGCCTCCAGGGCAGATAGCCGCATTGCCCGGCGCGCCGGAAAGAAGCCTGAAACCACTCCCACAAAAATGGCAAACAACAGGGCCATTAATGAAAGCCAGGGAGGAATCACCGAAAGCTTGGTCCCTCCCACCATTCCTATAAACCCGTTTTGGCTGACGGTATTTAAAACCGCAGAAATGACATAGCTGAATACAATACCGATGGCTCCGCCGAATAAACCGATAATGGCCGCTTCACACAAAAACATATCCCGGATGTCTTTCAACACGCAGCCGATGACTTTCATCACGCCGATATCCCTGGTCCGCTCATAAATGGACATAATCATGGTATTGGTAATGCCGATAGCAGCAACCAGCAGGGCCACCGAGCCAATGCCGCCCAGCAGAAGCTGGAGGGACTGGGCCTGCTTCTGCATGCTCTCAATCCACTCGGCGTTGCTGTAGGCATCATATCCCATGTCTTTAATGGTCTGGGCTACCTTCAAGGTATCAGCAATAGAGTTGGTGATCACCTTAATTTGGTCATACCCGATGGTGGAAGCCGGTTGACCTTGAAATCTCAGCATATCTTTTTTCAGTTTTTTAGCGGTGTTCAAATCAATATAAATGGTATAATCCTGTTCGCCTATGGTCTTTTTTAATACGCCCACATTTTTAAAATTATAAAGCTTTGCGGGGTTAGTGCCAGGCATGGCATTGG
>JAKOTC010000021.1 GCA_029776465.1 Bacillota bacterium | reverse complement strand
GTATCTAACTAATTAACAAACTCGTAAAGGTCTGTGGTTGGAGCCTTTCTGAAACCGTCATGCGGTAGGAGGTGAAACCAATCCACAGCATCCATTACAGTATAGCAACTTTTTTAAAGTTCTTGGAGAGGAACTCTAAAAACTACTACTTTTATATAATACGAGGAGGTGGGATAATGATAGAATTGCTTGTTGGTCTGTTCTTTTACTTCTTATTCGGCCGGAGACGCCGATAAGTCGATGTCGGGGCTGTTTGAAGTTCGGAGCATGCGAATCGAAAAGGCTGACAACAAGAAATAACCAAAAACAAAACCATCTTCTGTAAGGGCCCAAATTTGGATACAATTTTTTTTGCGATTTTTTGTCCAAATCATTGACATTTGGGCGCACAGGTTGTATAGTTATATCACCGGACCTGCGGTTGTGTGTCTCCTTATCTTCGGAGCCGCATGACAGGGGTTCTTTTTGTTTGCAAAGCGCGGTTGAGGCTGACCGTCCTTGTGAGCATTTACTGTTGAAAGAAACGGGGGATGATACATGTCCAACGAACTTATCCGCCTCTCCAACGTCTCAGTGTCGTATGGAAACGAAGAGGTGCTTAAGTCCATTAATCTGTACATCAAGAATAAGGAATTCCTAACACTGCTCGGCCCCAGCGGCTGTGGAAAAACCACCACGCTGCGGGTCATAGGCGGCTTTGAAACGCCGCAGTCGGGCAGTGTTATTTTTGCAAATAAAGATATTACTCATCTGCCTCCGTATAAGCGTAATATCAATACGGTGTTTCAGAAATATGCCCTGTTTCCTCATCTGGATGTTTTTGAGAATGTGGCTTTCGGACTTCGCATCAGAAAAGTAAAAGAGGACGAAATTAAAAAGAAAGTATCCGAAATGTTGAATATAGTCAACCTGCCGGGTTTTGAGGGGCGCGCCATCAACACCCTGTCGGGCGGACAGCAGCAGCGGGTGGCCATCGCCCGGGCGCTGGTCAACCGTCCCCAGGTGCTGCTGCTTGACGAGCCGCTGGGTGCGCTGGATTTAAAGCTGCGCAAAGAGATGCAGATCGAGCTCAAGCATATCCAGCAGCAGCTGGGCATCACCTTTGTCTATGTCACCCACGATCAGGAAGAGGCCCTGACCATGTCCGACACCGTGGTGGTGATGAACAAAGGGGTCATCCAGCAGATCGGTACCCCCCAGGATATTTATAACGAACCCAAAAACGCCTTTGTGGCCGATTTTATCGGAGAGGCCAACATCATCGAAGGCACCATGATTCGTGACCGTCTGGTGGATTTCGCCGGCGTGCGCTTTGAGTGTGTGGATACCGGTTTCGGTGAGCAGACCCCGGTGGATGTGGTGCTTCGTCCCGAGGACATGAAGCTTTGCCAGCCCGAGCAGGGAATGCTGACCGGCGTTGTGACCGAGCTGACCTTTAAGGGCGTCCATTATGAAATGATCATCCGAAACGGCCCCATCGTTTGGATCGTCCATTCCACCATTTGTGAACCGGTGGGCACTACTGTGGGATTAACAGTGGCCCCCTCCGATATTCACATCATGCACAAATCCCCCCCCGACGGATTAAGCCATCACGGATTACGCCTGAAAGGCAGGTGAGCAGCTGATATGAAAAAAGGGTCCATTATTGCCATCCCCTATCTGATTTTCGCTGTTATTTTTACGCTGATTCCTTTGATTTTGGTCTTTTATTACAGCTTTCGCATCGAGTTTTCGTTGGATAACGGAACGGTTTTAATCCTTCCCGCTTCCACCACCGTCCTGTCGGAGGGCAAGTCTCTGCTGCTGGAGGAGGAAACCGAAGCCACTCTCACCGGACTGCTGACTGCAAAGCTGGCAGACGGTCGGACGGTTCAGCTTTTGGAAAACACCAAAGCAAAAACCCCGGAAAAAGGGAGCTTTTCCCTCTACAACAAGAACAATCAAAACGGGGGATTTCGTTATTCCCTGGAGAATTTCAGGAAGTTTTTCAACCTGCAGGATAAGATGTACATTAAGGTGATGCTCAACTCTCTGAAGATGGCCTTGATCTGCACGGTGATCTGTTTGCTGCTGGGTTATCCCATGGCCTATCTGATGACCAAGCTGAGCCCCTTCTGGCGAAACCTCAGTTCCTTTCTGCTGGTTCTGCCCATGTGGATGAACTTCCTCATCCGAACCTATGCCTGGCGGCCCCTTCTGGCCGACAACGGTCTGATTCACTCCATATTAAAATTTCTCCATCTGCCCACGCCTCAGTTGATGCCCTCCCAGGGGGCGGTGGCGCTGGGTCTGGTATACAACCTGCTGCCCTTTATGGTTTTACCCATCTTTAATATGCTGGTCAAGCTGGATAAAAGCGTTTTGGAGGCTTCCTATGACCTAGGCGCAAACCGGGTGAAAACCTTTATGCGGGTGGTGCTGCCCCTCTCCATGCCCGGCGTGATCAGCGGCATTATGATGACCTTTATGCCTGCTATGACCACCTTTACCGTCTCCAAGATTCTGGGCGGCGGGCAGACCATGCTGATCGGCGACCTCATTGAGAGAGAATTTAAAACCTCCGGCAACTGGGGCTTCGGTTCGGCCATCTCCCTGATTCTGAT
>JAKOTC010000020.1 GCA_029776465.1 Bacillota bacterium | reverse complement strand
GCATGGGCTTCGAAGACTTTTTCGGTGATTTCTTCCCCGCGGTGAGCGGGCAGACAGTGCTGGACCATGGCGTCGGGGCAGGCAGCTTCCATCAGCTTATCGTCCACGCAATAACCCGCAAAGGCTTTTTTGCGGACCTCCGCCTCTTTTTCCTGACCCATGGAAGCCCAGACGTCGGTATAGACCACATCGGCGTTCTCGGCGGCTGCTATCGGGTCATCGGTCAGCACAAAGTCGGGATTGTTTTTCGCAAATTCCAGCACGTTGGGGTGGGGATGGTACCCGCTTGGGCAGGCCACCGACACCTTCATACCCATGGTCAGGCCGCCCACAATCAGAGAGTTGGCCATGTTGTTGCCATCCCCGATGAAGGCAAGCTTTAACCCTTTTAATTCTCCCTTGTATTCCCGAATGGTCATCAGGTCGGCCAGCACCTGACAGGGGTGGGCATAATCGGTCAGGCCATTGATGACCGGGATGGAACCGTACCGGGCCAGGTCTTCCACTTCCTGCTGGGCAAAGGTGCGAATCATGATGCCGTTTAAATAACGGGAAAGAACCCTGGCGGTGTCCTGAATCGGCTCTCCGCGTCCGATCTGGAGGTCGTTTGCGGAGAGGAAAAGGGGATAGCCGCCCAATTGAACCATACCCACTTCGAAGGAAACCCGGGTGCGGGTTGAGGCTTTTTGAAAGATCATGCCCAGGGTTTTGCCCGCAAGATGGGGATGAGAGATATTGTGCTTCAGTTCATACTTCAGCTGGTCGGCCAGATTGAGGATTTCGTTGATTTCAGCCGCGGAAAGGTCGCCCATTTTCAAAAGATGTTTCATGCGCATTGCTCCTCCAGTACGGTTTTCAGAATTGCCAGCGCTTCGTCAATCTCAGCGCGGGTTATAATCAAAGGGGGAAGAAAGCGAAGAGCGGTTTTGGCTGTCAGGACAAGCAGGCCTTTTTGAATACAGGCCGACGCGACGTCTTTGGCCTCCAGCCCATCCTTTAAGGAAGCACCCACCATCAACCCCATGCCTCTCACCTGGGTGATGCCGGGCAGCTTGGCGAGTTCGTTTCTGAGATACTCGCCGTTTTCGGTGATCTGCCGGTAGAGCTTCGGAATTTTATCCAGAACCACCAGCGCCCCCGCAGAGGCGATGGGGTTGCCGCCGAAAGTAGAGCCGTGGCTCCCCTTTCCCATCACATCGGCCAGCCGATCTGTGCAGAGAAAGGCTCCCATGGGAAGCCCGCCGGCAATGCCCTTTGCCATGGACACAATGTCGGGGCGGATGCCGAAATGCTCAAATCCGAAGAAGGCTCCGGTGCGCCCTGCGCCGGTTTGAACCTCATCAAAAATCAGCAAAATATCCTTTTCCTTTAAAAAGGCGGCGGATTTTTTTACATACTCCGGGTCCAGCGGAAGCACGCCGCCCTCCCCTTGAATGGCCTCCATGATGACGGCACAGACGGAATCGCCACAGGCCACTTTCAGAGCATCGAAGTCGTTAGCGGGAATGGCTTCAAAACCGGGGGTGAAGGGATCAAAATGCTGATGAAAACTATTCTGCCCTGTTGCCGACAAGGTGGTTACCGTTCGGCCGTGAAAACTGTTCTGCAGGGTTAAGATTTTATTTCGGCCCTTTTGTGCGCCGTATTTGTCATTGGAATACTTTCGGGCCAGCTTGATGGCTCCCTCATTGGCCTCGGCTCCCGAGTTTCCGAAGAAAACCCGGGCGTATCCGGTCAGCTTGCATATCTTTTCGGCCAGCTCAATTTGGATAGGGTTGTAATAGAGGTTGGAGCAATGGTTCAGCGTGGCGGCCTGCTTTGACACCGCGGCTGCCCAGTCCGGGTCGCAATAGCCCAGGCAGTTGACCCCGATACCGCTACCCATGTCCAGATACCGTCTGCCCTCTTCATCGAAGGCGTAAACGCCCTCGCCCCGGACAATGGCCAGCGAAAATCGGGCATAGGTGTCCATTATATTTTCATGTTCTGCGTTTTTGATCTCTTCAAAGGTCATGAATAACCACTCCCGATATATCAAATGGATTGGGATGAGCCGGAAAGAGCTGGAGGATATGCAAATATGTTTCGATCGACCATTATCGGACTAAATAAACATGGTTCCAACGCCTTGGTCGGAGAGCATCTCCAACAGAATGGCATGGGGAATCCGACCGTCGATAATGTGCGCGCAATCCACACCCCGCCGCACGGCTTCCACACAGCACTCGATTTTCGGAATCATGCCGCCGGAGATAATACCCTGCCGGATGAGTGAGGGAACCTCGCTGACCTGAACCACCGGGATTAAGCTGTTTTCATCCTTTACATCCCGCATCAGGCCCTTGATATCCGTCATCAGAATCAGCTTGATGGCGCCCATCTCGGCGGCAATCCGAGCGGCGGCGGTATCGGCGTTGATGTTGTAGACTTCCCCCTGCGCGCCGGCGGCCACGGTGGCGATCACCGGCAGATAGCCGCCCTCGATGGCGTGGCGGATGGGATCGGTGTTGACGGAGGTGATCTCACCCACAAATCCCAGGTCCTCGCCTTTCAGCTTTTCGGCCTTCAGCATCCCGCCGTCCAGACCGCAGAGTCCGATGGCTTTGCCCCCGTTCTGAGCGATCAGGCTGACCAGATCTTTATTGGTTTTGCCTGCCAGCACCATCTGCACCACTTCGGCGGTTTCCTCGTCGGTATAGCGCAGTCCATTTACGAAACGGCTTTCCTTGCCCAGCCTTTTCAGCATCTCGGAAATTTCCGGGCCGCCCCCGTGCACAAGCACTACATTGATCCCGATGAGGGAGAGCAACACCAGATCCCGCATGACCGCCTGTTTCAAATCGGGAGAGGTCATCGCATTGCCGCCGTATTTGATGACAACCGTTTTCTTATAATATTTTTGAATGTAGGGCAGCGCCTGAACCAGAATATTGCCCATTTCATGATTGGTGACCATGAACGACCTCCAAACAACAGATTTATACTGAGAATAGAGATTATAGTCTAGCCCATCAGCGGGCCCGGCCAATCAGGTTCTGTAATCTCCGTTGATTTTTACATAATCGTAAGTAAGATCGCAGCCCCAGGCCTCGGCTTCTCCACTGCCGGAATGGAGGTCGCAGAAAATCTCCACTTCCTTTTCCAGCAGAATTTCTTTGGCCTTTTCCTCGGAGAAATCCAGCCCGGTGCCCATTTTGCAGACCTGGATCTCCCCTTTGGCGGACTTGAAGAAGACGTCGACCTTTTGAATATCTACATTGCATTGGGCATAACCGATGGCGCAGAGCACCCGCCCCCAGTTCGCGTCCGAGCCGAACATGGCCGCTTTGACCAGGCTGGAACAGATGACGCTTTTGGCGCAAATTTTGGCGGTTGGGGTATCAACGGCTCCCACCACTTTGCAGGTGATCAATTTGGTGGCGCCCTCCCCGTCCCGGGCGATTTCCCGGGCCAGATACCGGGCGATTACCGTCAGAGCCTGGCAGAAGGTCTGATAATCCTCACCCTCTTCGGTGATCTCTTTGTTGCCGGCCAGCCCGGAGGCCATAATGGTGAACATATCGCTGGTGGAGGTGTCGCCGTCCACGCTGACCATATTAAAAGTATCGGCAGCCACGGTGGAAACGGCCTTTTGCAGCATTGACGGGGCGATCGCCGCGTCGGTGGTGACAAAGCAGAGCATGGTGGCCATGTTGGGATGAATCATCCCGCTGCCCTTGGCGATCCCCCCCATCCGGACGGTTTCGCCGCCCAATGTAAATTCGATGGCTAATGTTTTTTTCGTTAAATCGGTGGTCATAATGGCCTCGGCGGCCAGATCGCTTCCCTCTTTGCTGAGGATGGAGGGGGCCGCCACAACTCCCTTTATGATCGGTTCAATGGGAAGAGTCTGCCCGATTACCCCGGTGGATGCCACAATCACTTCATCGGCGGGGATGGAAAAGGTTTCGGCCATCAGCGCACACATCTGTTCTGCCTTTTCGATTCCGTCGGCCGTGCAGGTGTTTGCGTTGCCGCTGTTGACAATAACCGCACGGGCGGTGTGGTTGGCCAGATGCTTCATGGTCACCCAAACCGGGGCCCCCTTGACCTTGTTGGTGGTAAAAACCCCCGCCGCCGCACAGCTCTTCTCAGCCAAAATAAATGCAAGATCCCGTTTGGAGCGGTTTTTTCGGATGCCGCAGTGAATACCTCCTGCCAAAAATCCTTGCGCGGCGCAGACACCGCCCTCAATTACCTTATATGTCATAAACTGCACCTTTACATTTGAAAATTTTAGTTCGGATTGCGCAGGGAAAGACCGGTAGTCTGGTCCATTCCAAGCATCAGGTTCATGCACTGGACCGCGGCGCCCGAAGCGCCCTTGCCCAGGTTATCCAGACGGGCTGCCAGAAGAATCTGATCTTCATGCCCGGCGATAAAGATCTCCATATCATCATATCCGGCTGCGGTGGAAGCATCCAGAAAACCGTTGTCCAAAACCCCTTCTCCCATAAAGGGCCGAACATGAATCAACTCCTGCCCTGCGTAATAAGCTGTGAAAAAGGTGTGGAGCTGAGCCGCTGTCATGGGTTTTGCCATCAGGCGGGTATGCAAGGGGACGGAGACCACCATTCCGGCGTAATAATTGCAGACCATGGGATTAAAAATCGGCGGGTAAGTCAGCCTGCTGATCGCCTGCATTTCCGGCAGGTGTTTGTGCTTTTGGCCCAGCGCGTATTGACGGGGACTGTCAAACCCGTCCCGCCCCTGCTTTTCCTCGTACTGGGCGATGCCTTTTTTGCCCGCCCCCGAATAGCCGGAAACCGCATGGCAGACAAAGGGATAATCGGGAGAGACCAGCCCGACGGCGATCAGGGGATAAACCAGCGCGTTAAATCCGCTGGCGTAGCAGCCGGGAACTGCCGTCCGCTTAGAGTTGATAATCTTGTTTCGAAGTTCGGCGGATAACTCGGGAAAGCCGTATGCCCAGTCGGGATCTGTCCGGTGAGCGGTAGAGGCGTCGATCACCTTGGTGTTGGGGTTGGTGATCCGGCTTACCGTTTCCCTTGCCGCGTCATCGGGCAGGCAGAGAAAGACAATATCGGCCTGATTGGCCAGCCTTGCCCGCTCGGCCGGGTCTTTTCGAAGGGTTTCGTCGATTTCAATACACTCTATATCCTCTCGGCCGGAGAGCCGTTCCACAATCCGCAGACCTGTGGTGCCCTCCCGCCCGTCGATAAAGACCTTTGTTTTACTCATAGTCCGGCTTCCTTTAATTGATGTAGTTTTTTCAAGGCCGCTGCCACCTGGGCTTTAACCGCCGACTCGGCCGGGCCGCCTAAAACCGTCCGGCCGTTGACGCAGTTTTCCAGATTGATGGCCGAATAAATTCCCTCATCAAACTCGGGTGTAAAGCTGCGGAATTCCTCAAGGGTGACTTCCTCCAGGGACTTGCCCTTTTCAATGCAGAAAGCCACAATCTGACCGGTGATTTTATAGGCCTGACGGAAAGGCATCCCCTTGCTCACCAGAAAATCCGCACAGTCGGTGGCGTTGATAAAGCCGCCTGCCGCCGCCTTCCGCATATTGCCCGGCAGTACCTTCATGGTGTTCAGCATGGGAGGCAGAATGGACAGACAGGCCGAAACGGTGTCAAAGGCGTCGAAAATGGCCTCCTTATCCTCCTGCATATCCTTGTTATAGGCCAGCGGAAGTCCTTTCAGCATGGTCAGCAATGACATAAGATCGCCGAATACCCGGCCGCTTTTGCCCCTTACCAGTTCGGCAATGTCCGGATTTTTCTTCTGAGGCATAATGGAGGAGCCGGTGGAAAAGGCGTCATCCAGTTCGATAAATTTAAATTCCCAAGAGCACCAGAGAATGATCTCTTCACTCAGCCGGGAAAGATGCACCATAATCAAAGAGAGGGCCGCCGCCAGTTCTACACAGAAATCCCGGTCGGATACCCCGTCCAGACTGTTGACGGTGGGGGCGGAGAACCCCAGCGCCGAGGCCGTCATCTCCCGGTCGAGGGGATAGGTGGTAGCCGCCAGTGCACCGCTCCCCAGAGGGCACTCGTTCATCCTGTGAACCGCATCATCCACTCGGCCGATGTCCCGCATTATCATCTGGGCATAAGCCGCCAGATGGTGCCCGAAGGTTATGGGCTGGGCCCGTTGGAGGTGGGTGTAACCCGGCATGACCACACCGGCATTTTCATCCGCCAGTTTCAACAGAGTTTCGGCCATTGTCACCAACTGGCTTCGCAGATTGGCGCTCAGCTTTCGCAGATAAAGCCGGATGTCTAAAGCCACCTGGTCATTTCGGCTGCGGGCGGTGTGAAGCCGTTTGCCCGCGTCGCCGACCCTTTTGGTCAGTTCGCCTTCGATAAAGGTGTGGATATCCTCTGCTTCCGGGTCGATGACCAGGGCTCCGCTTTCCAGGTCGGTGGCGATGTCCTTCAGACCGTTAATGATGGTTTCAGACTCGGAGATGGCGATAATTCCGCATCGGCCCAGCATGGCGGCATGGGCAATGCTGCCTTGAATGTCCTCCGCCGCCATTCGGGAATCAAAGCGAATCGAGCTATTGAAATCCTTCAGCGCTTCGTCCTGTCCTTTTGAAAACCGACCGTCCCAGAGATTCATGATGTTGCTCCTTTATTCCAATCGTAAAGTAATGTTCAAATCAGCGGTAAAACCTGTTTCAGCTTCATATACGCCAACCAACTACCCCGCGGGGCAGTTGGCCGGTTTACAGGATAACCTAAAGTGGGCACAGGCTCTGCCTACTTTTTGCCTTCCGACAGAGCTTTAACCGTGATCGGCAGACCAAAGAGGTTGATAAATCCTTCGGAATCTTTCTGGTTATAGACCTCATCCGCACCGAAGGTGGCAATCTCCTCGTTGTAGAGAGAATAGGGAGAGGTGATGGAAGCCTTGATGATGTTGCCTTTATACAGTTTCAGCTTGACCTCGCCGGTCACCGTTTGCTGGGTGCTGTCCACAAAAGCGGAAAGGGCTTCCCGCAGGGGGGTGTACCACTGACCGAAATAAACCAGGTCGGCAAACTTGATGGCTACCTGCTGTTTATAATGCTGGGTATCCCGGTCAAGACAGAGGGTTTCCAGGGCCTCATGAGCGGCGTAAAGAATAGCTCCGCCGGGCGTTTCGTATACCCCTCTGGACTTCATGCCTACCAGGCGGTTTTCCACCAGGTCCACCAGCCCGATGCCGTTTTCGCCACCCAGCTTGTTCAGGGTTTGAATCAGGGTGACACCATCCATTTTTTCGCCGTTGAGGGAGACCGGAATGCCCTTCTCAAAGCCGATGG
>JAKOTC010000019.1 GCA_029776465.1 Bacillota bacterium | reverse complement strand
GCTTTCCTTTAGAGCCTCAACCGCGGTAATCATATCCTCATCGTTATCCCCCACAACCACAAGATTATGCGAATCGTGAGAGACTGTGGAGGCGATGGCTCCGTTTTTCAGACCGAATCCTTGGATCACCCCCACACCGATTCGTCCGTTGCCCTCATGCCGCTGAATTACCGCTATTTTCAGCAGATCCCCTCCGGGGGTAAATTCCCCTTCGCCATCTACCGGCAGGTCCATATACTCCAGCTTGGTGGTGATTTTATGCTGGTCCATTAGGATGACAGGGAAACTTCCCCGGGGTTTCAGGGAAAAACAGTTTCGAGGTAATGTTCCAATCCGGACCGAATGGAGAAGAGAGGGGAAACGGACGCTGCTGTGGGGAGCTTCGACTTCCCTCAGGGGTTTGCCATCCTTATAGACCTCCGCAATGTCGACGGTTTCAAGGTTGTTCAGGATTACCAGATCGGCTCTGCGCCCGGGTGCGATGGCACCCAGATCTCTTAATCCGTATAAATTGGCCGTGTTGATGGTGGCCATCTTATAGGCGGTGATGGGCTCTACGCCCAGTTCTATGGCCATCTTGATAATGGCGCTGATGTGCCCTTCTTTCCGGATTTCGGCCGGGTGTTTATCATCGGTGCATAAGACAAACCGGTCGAAGGAAATCCCGGCTTTTAACGCTCCCTCCAGAATAGGGCGGGCATTTTTGGCGGCCGAGCCCTCCCGCACCTGAACATAAAACCCGGACCGCAGGCGTTCCAAGGCCTGTTCAAAACTGTTGCATTCGTGGTCGGTCAGGATGCCGGCCAGATGATAGGCCTGAAGGGCAGGGCCGGACAAGGCTGGGGCGTGCCCGTCCATGGGCCGACCGTTCATCCGTTCGATTTTTTTCATCATCTCCGGGCGGCGGCCGATTACATCCGCCGGTGTCATTACCTCCCCCAGACCCAACACCCGGGGATGGTTCAAGAAGGGTTCCATCTGGTCGGCCTCGAAAACTCCGCCGTTGTTTTCAGTCCCCCGGCGGGAACCGAGGAGGGCAGCATATAAAAGATGTTTGCAATGGCGTGCTGGCTTTCCTCCAGCATATACTGCATGCCTTCTGCTCCGGCAACATTGACGATTTCATGGGGATCGGCAATCAGGGTGGTCGTGCCGAAGGGCAGCACTATCCGGGAGAAAAGAGAAGGGATCAGCATGGTGGATTCAATATGCATATGGGCATCGATAAATCCGGGCAACACATATCGGCCGGCCGCATCAATCTCCCGTTTGCCGCTATATCGGCCGATTCCGACAATCCAGCCTTCCGCAATCGCAATATCGCCTACATAGAGGGAGTTTGTTAATACATCCACAATCGTGGCGTTTTTTATGACCAGCTCCGCCTCTTTCTCCCCCATTGTGTAGGGGATGAGCCGCAGCTTCATTTGATATGTCATCCAATACCGTCTCCTTAAAATATTCAGTGGGTCATCTGCAGCTAAATGTCTATATATAAAAAATATTATACCACATTCTCAGGCAACAGGGGTGATAT
Source organism: Bacillota bacterium (assembly GCA_029776465.1). GTDB lineage: Bacteria > Bacillota > Clostridia > Oscillospirales > JAKOTC01 > JAKOTC01. Next base: position 468 of record JAKOTC010000019.1, on the reverse strand, counting down.
GCGTAAAATTTCTTCCTTTTAAAACACAAGCCCCCCACACCCGAAGGTGCAAGGGGCATCCTTTTATTCCTGCATGGCTTTTGTGGCGTATTCCTCAAACATTTTCATATAGGCCTTGTAGTCCTCCAGCTTGACACCGGGAGGGGTTTGATGGTCAACGCTGGGGATATACTTGCCGCTTTTCATGGCGGGCAGGATTCGTTCAAACTCGGCTTTGATGGCCTCGGGGCCATGGAAGAGGCACATCTTGTCAAATCCGCCGATCAGGAAAAAGTCCGGATGGCTGGTCAGCAACTGGTTGACATCCACGCCGGCCTGCCGTTCGAGGGGAAGGATCCCTTCAATCCCGGCGCTGATCAGCCAGGGCACCATGGTGGTAATGTCTCCGTCAGAATCCACAATGACCTTGATCCCCCGTTTTTTCAGATGGGGAATGACTTTTTGATAATAGGGTTTTAAAAATTCATC
>JAKOTC010000018.1 GCA_029776465.1 Bacillota bacterium | reverse complement strand
TTCAGCCTGCACCCCGCCTCCGGTTTTGCATATACTGTCAATGCCGGGATACGGCAATCTTGGCCGGAGTGATGGAATATGAACGACAGCAAGCAATGTATCATGCTGTCCTCGATAACCTACGCCATGCGAGGCAAGGAACTGCTTGCCCGTTATGGCATAAAGGCCTTTATGGAAAAGACCCCCCTGGAAGTCAGTGGCTGCGGCTGCGGGTACAGCCTGCGGGTGAAGGGCGACGTTGACCGCGCAGTAGCCATATTGACCGGGGCGGGCATAGAGGTTCGAAAGGTGTATGCGGGCTGATGATATACTTTGACAATGCGGCCACGAGCTGGCCAAAACCTTTCAGCGTCATCACCGCCTGCCGCACGGGGCTGACTTCTCTGGGAGCCAATCCGGGGCGAGGCGGATATGAGATGTCGCTGGATACCTCTCAGGCGATCCATGAAACCAGAAAACTGGTGGCCGATTTTTTCGGCGCCGATCAGCCTGAACAGGTGATATTCACCCACAACTGCACCCATGCAATCAACTTTGCGCTTAAAGGAGTATTAAAACCGGGGGATCATGTAGTGGTTTCGGATATGGAACACAATGCCGTCATGAGACCGCTGCATGCGCTCTCCCAAAACGGGATCATCAGCATAGACACAGCGGAATCCGGGGATACTCCGGAGCAAACGGTGGCCAACTTCGCCAAAAAGATCAAACGGAATACGGCTATGCTGATCTGCATGCATGCCTCCAATCTGGACGGGAGAATCATGCCCATTGAAAGACTCGGGCAGTTGGCCAGAAAACACCGCCTCCTCTTTCTTGTGGACGCAGCCCAGTCGGCCGGCGTGCTGGATATTGATGTCCGGCGGATGAATATATCCTTTTTGGCCGTATCGGGCCACAAGGGTTTGTACGGGCCCATGGGAACAGGAATTTTGGTTGTCAACACCGGGGTGGAAATTCACAGCATTATCGAAGGCGGAACGGGCAGCCAGTCACTGGATTTTAATCAACCGGTATATCTGCCTGATTTGCTGGAATCCGGAACCCCCAATGTTCCCGGGATTTTGGGACTGGATGCCGGAATACGGTTTGTCTCGGAAATGGGGCCCAAATACATTTTGGCGCACGAGCAGGAACTGGTCGATTTGGTTGCCGAGGGTTTGGAGGGCATACCCGGTGTTCGCATCTACCATCAGCCCAAGGGTGTGGGAGTGATTTCCTTCAGCGTTGAGGGGAAAAGCAGCGAAGAGGTGGCGAATATGCTGGCCCAAAAAGATATTGCCGTTCGGGCCGGGCTGCACTGTGCGCCGGCAGCTCATCATACCCTGAAAAGCCCTGCGGGCGGATTGGTAAGGTTAAGCTTTGGCGTCTTCAACGATAAAGAGCAGGTTGCCGAATTTATCAGGGTTCTCAAGGGCATTTTGTCCGTTCAAACTCGATGATTGCGTAAAACAAAGAGGCGGAGATTCCGCCTCTTTGTTTTATGTAGGTTATTCTGGGGATGGAGAATCCGCCTCGTTTTTATCAATCATACAAAATTCTCGTATTTTTACATACTAAATTAGCGCGGGTATGACAACAAATTTTATCCAAAATACTGTTTTTCGGTTGAATTCGGCCGTTTAAAATGGTATCATAAAAAGAGATGCATCTCATCGGATAGGACAGTGATTGTATGCCGGAATCTCTGGATCAGTTTTTCTCTCTTGCGCTGGGATTAATTAAATCCATCACCATTGTTGATGTGATTGATGTTCTTCTCGTGGCTTATATGATATATAAAGCGCTGCAGCTCATAGTTGAAACACGGGCTCAGCAGTTTTTAAAAGGGCTGGCCCTTCTCACCGTCCTGTATTTTGTGGCCCACTGGACGGGAATGACAGTGGTCAACTTTATCATGAATAACATCCTGCAGATCGGAATTATTGCCATTATCGTTCTTTTCCAGCCCGAAGTGCGAAGAGCTTTGGAGCAGGTGGGGCGCAGCAATATCAGCGGGAAGTTGAAGTTCTTGGGTAAAGGCGCCAACAGCGACAGTGAAAATATCCAGACCTATGCCAGCATCAATGAAGTTTGCCGAGCTATGGAAAATTGCTCGAAAACCCATACGGGGGCGCTGGTGGTTATCGAACGTGAAACCAAGCTGGGCGAGATTTCCGACACCGGCACTGCCGTGGATGCGGTTGTCACATCTCAGCTGCTGGAAAATATCTTTTATCCCAAAGCACCCCTTCATGACGGTGCGACCATCATTTCAAAAAACAGGGTGAAATCGGCCGGCTGCTTTCTTCCCCTCTCTCAAAACTATGAAATCAGCAAAGAACTGGGAACCCGTCACCGCGCGGCACTGGGAATCAGTGAGGTTTCCGATGCAGTGGTTGTGGTGGTGTCTGAAGAGACCGGCGCTATTTCTGTGGCTGTCAGTGGCCATTTAAACCGCTGGCTGACCCAGGAGGAGCTTAAATCCATCTTGCGTTCTTATCTGATTAAGGAATATCCGGCCAAAATAAAGCCTGGAAAGGCGGTGGCTCATGATAAAGAAAAATAGATTTTTCAATCCCTCGGCAGCGCCCGAGTCGGAAGTTGATGTTTTAAAAAAATCATTTTGGACCAGCAAAACATCCTTAAAAGTATTTTCGCTGCTTGCCGCCATCGGTTTTTGGGTTGCCATTTCCACCGGCGCCGGTGTTGAAGGCACCCGTTGGCTTTACGGGGTCGACATCAAGTATGAGGCTCAGTTTGGCATGAAACTTGTATCGGCCGACACCCAAAAAGTGGATCTGCAAATCACCGGTCCTCGTTATATTATCGGCAGCCTTGACAACGATGATATTATTGTAACCGCCATTACTTCGGGTGTTTTACAAAGCGGTACCTATTCGCTGGACCTCAAGGCCGAATTGGCCTCGGGGGTGCCCAGCGATGTGACCATCCATTCACTCAGTACATCCAAAGTTGTTGCCAAATTTGATACCTTTACCGAGCAAAGCTACTCCATAACGGCGGTTCCTCAAAATGTGGTTGCGGCAGAAGGCCATGCTCTGGGTCTGGAGACCTTAAGCGCCGACCGGGTGAAGGTTTACGGTCCTTACAGCGAGATTCAGAAAATTAAAACGGCGGTGGCCCGTTATTCGGCTCCTTCCGGGAATAAAGTCAGCCAGAACTTCACTTCAAAAGCCGAGATACATCTGCTGGACGGCGAGGGCAATGAAATTGATATGACGGCTGTTAAAATGGATCCCACATCCGTCGATATCTCGGTGCTGGTGCTAAAGACTAAAAAACTTCCCATTACTTTGGAGTTTATCAACGCGCCCGACGGTTTTGCCGAGAACAATCAATATTATAAAATCCAGCCCGGCGAAATTGAAATTGCCGGACCGACCGATGTAATCGACACCATGTCTTCCTTCCGCCTGGGGACCCTGGACCTCTCCAAATATCTTGAAAGCAAAACGGTCACCTATCAAATTACGGCTCAGGAAGGCACTCAGATTATCAGCAAAATTACAGAAGCAGAAGTCACCCTTGACTATTCCAAAATCAAAAATAAGAAAATAAATATTCTCAACTTCCAGGTGGAAGGTGTTCCTCAGGGCTTTACGGCCAATGTGATCACAACCCGATTGGAGAATGTCACGGTTTTGTCCCCCGCCAGCACCATCAAATCCATCACGGAAAGTGATTTGGTTGCGGTGGTCAATCTGAGCGACCGACAGCTCAGCCCCGGGCAGATGGAGGTTTCAGTCAGCATTAAGTCCAAAAAAGGACGAATGGTCTGGGCTTACGGCAATTATACCGTGCTGGTTAATGTACAACAAAATCCTGATGCGCAACAGAACATCAGCAGCGAATAGAAAAAGGAGGGGGTCCCCCTCCTTTTTGCTGTCTATAACTTTAACTGTTTTCCGAAGTTTCTTCGGATGCGGAAGCTTCTTGCTGTGCCTTCATATAAAGGCTTTCTCTGGTGCCGATACCCTTTTTCTCCACATAGATGTCGGGCATTACGGCGGATTTGTTCACTTTAACCCCCGAGGTGTCAACGGCTGTGCTTTCGCCTTCTCGGACGGCTCGGGCAAAAATAACAATGCGTGCATCCTTGAAATCATAAATGCAGGTGGATAAGGTCAAAAGAGCGTCCCCGTATTGGACGTCCACGCCCACATTGGCCAGCATATTGCGTGCCTGAATATCCTTCATATATTGATTAAAGGTGTCCTCGGTGGGAAAGGTGCTTCTCAGATAAGGAAAGATGTAGCCGTTTTCCTGATTCGAATTAAAAATGCAAATGGCGAAGATCTTCCAATGCTGATGGCCTTCAACGGTTTGAAATATTATAGTGGGAGCTCGCTGATACGCGGTGAGACCGGTGAAAGGATTATAGCGAGACAGTTTGGAAAACATCAGATTGTTTTTATTGTTGTGCCCATACAGGATAAAATTCTGGTTTTTCTCTGTCAGTTTATTGCGATAATCCATAAAGATCGCGCCGTTTTTTGAGCTGCGGTTTGTAAAGCTGTGGGTGAGATAATAGTCATTGTTGTCCGTTTGAACCACCGGGTAATAAAGATCAAAATAAGGAATATTGATAAGGCCTACCGTCTGGGGATTTGCCTCGACCATTTGCTCCAGTGTCAGCCGAACCTCCGGCTCCTTGGAGGCGGTCTGGGACGAGGTTTGCGAAACTGCCTCGGAAGAGGAATTGACAGGGGCTTGCGAGGCGTATTCCATTTGTAACCGGCGGTTG
>JAKOTC010000017.1 GCA_029776465.1 Bacillota bacterium | reverse complement strand
GTTTCCAGCTGTTCAAAGGAGAGGAGAATGTCCGCTCCCCCCTCTTCGATAATGGGGGAGTGAACCTTTTCGCCGTAACGGACATAGGTGATGACCGAGCCGCCCCGCTGGGACATCCCGTGCACTTCACTGACCTTTACATCGTATCCGGCGTTCACGGCGGCCTGTCCGAGGATCCGGCTGGCCAGCAGGGTTCCCTGTCCGCCCACGCCCACAATAATAATACTTTTTGTCATATCGGTCAACCTTCCTGTTCCTCAACGATTGCAGAGCGGTGACAGACCTTGAGGCAGAGCCCGCAGCCGCCGCAAAGGGTGGTGTCAATCTCGACCGTTCTCTCACCCTGACGGATGGCCGGGCAGCCGATTTTTTTACAGAGTCCGCAGTTTTTGCAGATATCGGTTTTGATCTTCACCGGGGCTTTCATCTTAACGGACTTGAGCAGTGCGCAGGGGCGCCGGGCGATGATCACCGACGGTTCTTTCACCGAAAGTTCTTCCTTCAAAACCCGCTCGGTTCCCTTCAGATCGAAGGGGTCGACCACGGTGACCCGCTTAATGCCCAACGCGGCACAGATGCCCTCGATGCTGGCTTCCACCGTCGGTTCGTTTTTCAGGGTATAGCCGGTGACGGGATTTTGCTGGTGGCCGGTCATGCCGGTGATGCGGTTGTCCAGAATAACCACCGTGGAAATGCCTTTATTGTAAACAATGTCGCAGAGGCTGGTGATGCCCGAGTGCATAAAGGTGGAGTCTCCGATAACCCCAACCGAATTGGCCGCCCACTCATCGCCCCCGGCCAGATTCATGCCGTGAAGAGCGGAGATGGAGGCGCCCATGCAGATGATGGTATCGGTGGCGGCCAGGGGAGCCGCCGCGCCCAGCGCATAACAGCCGATGTCCCCGCTGACCCGGAGCTTTAATTTATTGAAGAGATGGAAAATGCCGCGGTGGGGACAGCCGGGGCAGAGCACCGGCGGGCGTACGGGTACAGGCGGAAGAGCCTGAGGAGATACCGCGGGCTCGGCTTTGGTTCCCAGCAAAACGGAGGCAATCATGCTGGCCGAATATTCACCCAGCAGGGTGAATAGGCTTTTCCCTTCCACCAGGATGCCGTGTTTCAGGCCGTGGGTTTCAATCACATCGTCCAGCTCTTCCAGCACCACCAGACGGTCCACGGTTTTGGCGAACGCTTTAATTTTTTTCACAGGCAGGGGATTGACCAGCCCCAGTTTCAGATAACTGGCCTTGTCGCCCAGTGCCTCTTTTGCATATTCATATGTAATACCTGATGCGATGATGCCCAAACGCCCGCCCCTTTCGATCCGGTTGAGGGAAGTGGTTTCGGCAAACTCCCGAAGGGCGTCCATCCGCTCTTCCACCGCCACGTGGCGGTTTCTGGCGTTGGCGGGCACCATGACGTATTTAGGGGCGTTTTTAACATAGGGTATCGGTTCCTTTTCGACTCGATTCCCCAAAGTGACCAGGCTGCGGGAATGGGCCACCCGGGTAGTAAGGCGAAATAAAACGGGGGTATCGAATTTTTCAGACAGCTCGAAGGCCTCGGCGATAAAATCCCGGCATTCGGCAGAGTCGGAGGGTTCCAGCATGGGAACCTTGGCCGCAATGGCATAATGGCGGCTGTCCTGCTCGTTTTGAGAGGAATGCATGCCAGGGTCGTCTGCCACGGCCAGAACAAATCCGGCGTTCACTCCGGTATAGGCGGCGGTGAAAAGCGGGTCGGCGGCTACGTTGAGCCCCACATGCTTCATTCCGCAAAAAGACCGGACTCCCCCTATGGCGGCGCCGATGGCAACTTCCGCGGCGACCTTTTCGTTGGGCGCCCATTCGGCATAAATTTCATCATACTCGGCGGCATATTCGGTGATTTCGGTGCTGGGAGTGCCCGGATAGCTGGATACTACCCGGCAGCCGGCCTCGTAAAGCCCGCGCGCCACCGCTTCATTCCCCAGCATCAGCTTTTTCTCTGCCAAATCCCCATCCCCTCTCCTTCTATATAATAAATATGATTTAGATGTATGATAGATAGAAGATGTCATTTCATGCTTGATCGGTATAGTATTTATCAATCAGATCCGCAAGATCTGAAGCAACCAAGGTTATGGAGTTTTCTTCGTGATCCCAGCGGTAAAGAGCGGTGGAGGATATTTCGCCATCCTCAATCTTATAGCTGTAGTAATCCCCGCACCCGTTGCCCGCGACAAACAACAGCCGGTCGAGGCCACCATATACCTCCCCCAGTATTCGGCGGCTGTCGAGGTTTGTTTCGACAATCTGCTGGACTGAAAACAACAGAAAACCATCCCCGTTTGTTTCGGACAGAAGCGAGCGAAGTTCTTCGGGGAAACGTACCTTTAATTTGTCTTCCGCCTTTTGAATTTCTGCAGCAGAGGCGGCTCCCTCAAGACGGATAAAGGGTTGTTCGCCTTGAAAAGCATTATTTTTTCAATCCACATGTGTCAGGGCCTTTTTGATAGGAAATTTTAATTGAATCCGAGCTATCCCTCACCCGACCCAAACCCGGTAGCAGCAAGACGATATAGGTTGGGCAAAGAAAATATGTATTATTTGTTGAACAAGTTTCTGCGATCTATCACTCTTTTGGCTTTTCCCTCGCTGCGGGGCAGGGTTTTGGGAGCAACCAGCCTTACATCGGCGGAGATGCCCAGAGTGGATTCAATCTTGGCGTGAAGTTTCTTTTCCAGGCTTTCTATATTTTTCACCTCGTCCGAGAAGAGTTCCTGAGACATCTCCACTTCAACCGTTAAAATGTCCAAAGCGCCCTTCCGGTCCACATAGAGCATATAATGGGGCTCCAGCTGGCCGATTGAAAGCAGCACGCTTTCGATCTGGGAGGGGAAAACATTAACGCCTCGGATGATCAGCATATCATCGCTTCGTCCGGTAACCTTCTCCATACGGGGAAGGGTTCTTCCGCATTTACAGGGTTCCCAGTGCAGAATGCTCAAATCCCGGGTGCGATAGCGGAGAAGGGGTAAAGCCTGCTTGGTGACACAGCTGAAAACCAGTTCGCCCTTTTCGCCGTCGGGCAGCACCTCACCGGTATCCGGGTCAATAATCTCGGGAATAAAATGATCGGCATTGATATGAAGACCGCAATCCTCATGGCAGCTCATGGAGACACCCGGCCCCATGATCTCGGACAGCCTATAGACATCATAGGCTTTCAGGCCCAGCCGGCTCTCAATCTCCTGCTTCATTTCCAAAGTCCAGGGTTCGGCGCCGAAAATGCCGGCGCGAAGCTTAAACTGGTCCTTTGTGTATCCGGCCTCCTTCATGGCGTCGGCAAGATAAAGGGCATAGGAGGGCGTGCAGCAGAGAATGGTGGCCCCAAAATCCATAAGAAGCTGGATCTGCCGCGCGGTGTTGCCTCCGGAAGCGGGAACGGTCATTGCGCCGATTTCCTCGGCACCTCCATGAAGCCCCAGCCCCCCGGTGAAAAGGCCGTAACCGTATGCCACATGAATGACATCCCGATTACTGGCACCCGCCATATAAAGACAGCGCGCCATGCACTCTTTCCAGGCTTAAATATCCCGAGCGGTATATCCCACCACCGTAGGTTTTCCGGTGGTGCCCGAAGAAGCGTGGACACGAACCACCTCTTCTTGGGGAACTGCAAAGGTGCCAAAGGGATAATGATCACGCAGGTCGGATTTCGTCGTAAATGGAAGCAGGTGCAAATCCTCCGTTCCACGGATGTGGGAGGGCTTCACACCCATCTCATCCATCTTTTTGCGGTAATAGGGGGTGTTTTGATACATTCGCTGAACTGTATCCACAAGCCGCTTGTCTTGTAGAGCTTTTAATTCGGCCGCATCCATGCATTCGGCAGCTTGATTCCAATACCGCATCAAGATCAACCCTTTGCTATAAAATTTTTATCAGTATACCATATTACAGTAATAATTTCAACAGCTTTACAGGCCATATCTTACAAAATCAAACAAAAATAGCGAGCAGCTTGCGCTTGCTCGCTAACACATTGAAAAGGTGTTGATTTTGCCCGCTTGATAGCTTACAATATCAGTGGGTAATTAATATGTAGCTTGCATCAGGCAGGCTTGGTTTTTTGTACCTCCTTTGTCATAATATTTAATTTAATGACTAATTATATAATACGATATTTACGTATCATGCGAAAAAACTTGCATAATAATAGCTTTTTAATTTAATATATTTTTGCACATAAAGGAGATGATTGAATGGAACGCACTTTGGAAATCATTCTTGGCTTGTTTGACTCGTCCGGGAAAACCGACGCGGAATTAGAGTGAGAGCTGAATTTACCTAAAAAGTTAATTTATGAATGGAGAAATGGACGCTCAAAATCGTATAAAAAATACTACGCAGAGATAGCCAAGTATTTTAAAGTCCCTGTTGGGTATATCTTAGGCGAACAGAAAATAATGGCCTATGACGAGGACAATAATCCAATCGCCATAGACCATGAAACTGCGGAAATTTTAAAATCCATTAGTGGAGACCCTGAACTGGAAGTGGTATTCCGTGGAGTGGTTAAAAACATCAAGTCGGAGGGCTTTCAGAAACTGTTAAAAGCTGCTCTGGCTGTGGTGCAGGAACAGGAGAAGTTAAACAAGGATAATCAAGATTAATAATTTGATACCCGTATAATTCAACAGATTTTGCTTCATTTGATCCCAGATGTGCATACACTGTCTTCATTTTAACCCTATATTCCATTATTTTTAATAACTTGGTAACATGTAGTACAACACTGAATGTTCTGCAAGTCAACACACATGAGAACAAACAAGTCCAAAATATTGTACATCAGAAGGTGTAATATATGGATGAAGCTATT
>JAKOTC010000005.1 GCA_029776465.1 Bacillota bacterium | reverse complement strand
TTCCGTTTTTCAGTCTCTCTAAAAATCCGCCCTCATACCCCAGGCTGCAGGTGTTGGTTTTCAGTCCCGGGAAGGCAGCAAGCAGCCTCTCGTTAAATCCGTCAATGTCCTTTGTGGGAATCCGGTTGTATTGGCCGATGTCGACCGTGATTTTCATAACCGGTCTGTGGCTGTAGATGTTGCGTCCCCGATAGATGGTAAAATCGATGATTTTTATTTTGTCTGTTTCCATTTTATAAATCATGAACCTTTCATTATCGTTTGTCATATAACTTCGATCAATCCTTCAACCGAAGGACTTTCCTGTTATTCATGTTAAATCCATATCCGGCGGGCAGGGTGTGAACCGTCACATTGGTAATGGCCAGAATATCATTGGGCGCAAGCTCGGACACATTGGAGCTTTGAATGGTCTGTCCGTCTATGATGGTTACCGCGTTTGAGCCCAAAACCTCGAAATGGTTGTCGGGCATCAGCTTGATGGCGGTGTTCTCATCAATTCCGATCCCGATAATCCCGGGGTTTTCCGCCACACCGCAAAGAAGGCGCCCAAACCTTCCCCGCTGGTCAAAATGCTGGTCGATGATCACACCGCTGAAGAGGTCAAGCCCCGGCGCCATCTTGAGGGTACACTTGCGGGCAGGTTCGTTGTCGTTGCCCTGCACCACCATGGTGGAACTCATCACCGAGGCTCCCGCGCTGGTTCCCATAATAATGCCGCCGTTCGCGTAAACGGACTTGATCTCATGGTAAGCCCGGGAACCGCCCAGAATACTGGTGATTCTCAGCTGGTCGCCCCCGGTCATGAAAATACAGGCCGAGCTGCGAAGCCTCTCACAGTTTTCGGCGTTGTCCGCGTCATCCCGGGTGTTGATATTTAAAACCTGAATATTGGCAACACCCAGGCGCTTAAACACCTTGAAATAATCCTCTCCCACCTCCCGGGGGTGTTCGGTTGCCGTCGTCAGAATGGTCAGGATGCCATCCCTGCCCATCAGTTGGGGAGCCTGCTTGAGGATGACGCTTTCTCCGCTTTTGTCCTCCGCTCCGCCTATGATAATTAAAATTCCTTTTGACATCTTATCCCTCTTGAAGTATTCCTTTGGAAAATACTTTTTTAATATTAAAATGCCGGTCGGTGATCAGAATATCGGCATCACTGCCCGGCTGAAGGCTCCCCTTCGATGGGTAAAGCTTCAACACCTTCGCCACATTCTCCGTCACCAAACCAAAAGCCGTCTCCATTGAGATCCCATAATCCTTAATGCAACGGACAATATCCTCAAAAAGAGCCCCAATTGTGCAAAATCCTCCACCCGGCCTGCTTCCGCGCCCGTCCGAGCTGACGGTCACCCCGGAAAGCCCGATGTTTTCATCAGTTAATACTTTGACTGCTTCAGGCACGGAAATACCCTCTGTTTCACCGGCGGTCAAATCAATATTGCCGCCGGCTTTACAGTATTCCACCGCCTGACGGAATAATTCCCTGCTGCGGTTCAAATGGGTGGGAACAAATTGTTCTATAGGCAAATCGCTTTTTTCAATGATTTTTAATAGGGGCTTGAGCTGCTCCTTTTCGTCCCCCAAATGCAGATGGACCACTCCGGCTTTTCCTCCGAGCATTCCGCCCAGATGGGCCTGTGAAGCCAGCCGTATTAATTCTTCCTCCGTCCCGCAGGAACCGCGGTGATCGGAGATGGCGGTTTTCACCCCAATCACCTTATCAACTAGCACCATATCCCGGATGACTTCGCCTGTAAAAGTCACCGGCGGGACGGTATAGCTTCCGATATAAATGTAAGTAGTCAGTCCTTCCGCTTCCAGCGCTTTCGCCTTTCCGTAAAGGGCATCCAGGTTGCGAACCCATCGATCGGCTCCCAGCAGCCCCACGACCGTTGTGATGCCTCCCTGAAAAAACTCCCTGCTTTCAGCCTCCGGAATATGGCTGGCAAACCCCTCTTCACCGCCTCCTCCCAGGATATGCACATGCTGATCCAAAATGCCGGGAAAGGCATAAAGCCCCTGACAGTCATAAACGGCATCCATCATCTCGTGAGCCGGAATATGGGGCTGTATTTTACAGATCTTATCCGAGCAGAGCAGAATATCCTGTCGTCCGATGTATCGGGGCGTATAGCATTCAAGACTTTTGAGCAATATCAGCATAAAGCAACCTATTCATGTTTTTATTTTGCCGGCATTATTATGCCTGTTTAGAGCCTTCCTTATCCAAACAATGCTAATAAACCCCCAGATTTTTATTTGACAATCGGGGGGGATTTCCAGTATATTATACACAGATTCCAAACCATAAATAAAAGGCAGGGACGTTTATGATATTGTCTCAAAACAATAAACCCCAGATGAAAATATTCCTCCCCGAAAACGCCACCCCCTCTCAAAAGACCGCTTCGACGGAGCTTAAAAAATACCTCGACCGGATCAGCGGCGGATTTTTCGAGGTTACCACAGAGCTGACCGGCCCCTCCTTGATTCTTACCTGCAAGAATCAAGGGTATGATGAGGCAGCGGATTTTAACCGTTTGGGCAATGACGGGTTCACGCTGAAAACCTTAGGCGAAAATCTTCTGATTGCGGGCGGCTGCAGGGGCATCCTGTACGGGGTTTACGAACTGCTGGAAAAGCTGGGCTGCCGCTTTTTCACCCCCACCTGCGAGAAAATCCCCGCGCTGGACCTGGTTGAACTGCCCTCCATGGATGAAACCCAGGTTCCCATACTGGAACATCGCGACCACTGGTACCGCTTCTATAACGATTATCCCCAATTCGCCGTCAAATCCCGGATCAATGGCAATTATAAAGGCCTCGACGAAAAGTTGGGCGGACATATCTCCTATGCCTGGCATGTTCATTCCTTCAGCCACATCCTTCCCCCCGAGGAGTATTATGATACGCATCCCGAGTATTTCTCGCTGGTGAACGGCAAGCGCCTGAGAGAGCGCCCCCAGCCCTGCTTCACCAACCCGGATGTGCTGGCGATTACCATAGAAAAGGTGAAGAAAGCGCTTCGGGAAAATCCCAACGCCACGATTATTTCGGTCTCCCAAAACGACTGGGAAAACCCCTGCCAATGCGAAAACTGCCGAGCCATTGACGAACGGGAGGGCTCTCACGCCGGCTCGCTGATCCATTTCATCAATCAGGTGGCCGAGGCGATTGAGCCGGAGTTTCCCCATGTGATCATCGACACGCTGGCCTATCTTCACACCCGACCCGCCCCCAAATACATCCGTCCCCGCCACAATGTCTGCGTCCGGCTTTGCAGCATTGAATGCTGCCTGCTCCATCCTCTGAATGGCTGCGACGACCCCGGCCGTGGAGTCAAACGCCCGGACGGTTCGGTATCCTCCTTCGCCAATGACCTGATGGATTGGGCAAAGGTCTGCAATCGGCTTTATACCTGGGATTACGTCACCAACTTCTCCCATTACTGCATGCCCTTCCCCAACTGGCGGATCCTGCAGGAAAACATTCAATTCCTCACCCGGCATAATGTTCGGGGCTGCTTTGAACAGGGCAACTTCTCCAAAGGCGACGGCACCGACTGCAACGAACTGCGCGCCTATCTGATCAGCAAGCTGCTGTGGAATCCGAATGCGGATGTGGAAGCCCTGAAGGCCGAGTTTTTAGAGTCCTTCTACGGAGCGGCGGCCCCCTTCATCAACGAATATTTAAACCTTCTCTGCGATACTGCCGAAAAAACCCACACTCACAGCAGTTATAACACCCACTCGGATCTGCCCTATCTGGCGGACGAATATCTGGACCGGTATGAGGCGATCTTCCAAAAGGCCGAGCAAGCCGTGGCAGGCGATCCCCTGCGGCTGTGGCGGGTGGGAAAAGCCCATCTCTCCATCCGGTATGTCCGGCTGAAAAACAACTCTATGCGGGGCAT
>JAKOTC010000004.1 GCA_029776465.1 Bacillota bacterium | reverse complement strand
ATGGCACAAAGCATGATCATCATAATGTTCATGTTTCCGCTGCTGATTACCGCGGGGATCACATCATGGAACATCCCTTCCAGAAAGGGCTCCACAATATAGGTGGAAGCCAGAGGGAAGGTCACGCAGAGGGAGATCATCAAAATGGCATGCACCAAAAGGGAGAACCACTCGCCCTTTCCGGTTGTATTGGGACGCTGCTCGGAATTGTGCACCACGGCCACCAGCTTGCCCAGCCATTTGGTCCAGTAGAAAAGGGTGGCGGCACTGCCGAAAACCAGGAAAACCACCATCAGCAGGCTATCCGAATCCACAAAGGCTTTCAGCGCAGCCCATTTGGAGATCAGCATTCCAAAGGGCGCAAGAAACATTCCCGCAATGCCGACAATCATAACAAAGGCCAGTTTGGGCAGCTTGACAATCAAGCCGTGCATGTCCTCGATATTTCGGCTGCCGATGCTGTTTTCCACCGCACCCACCGAAAGAAACATCAGCGATTTGGAAACCGCGTGGAACATCATCAGCAAAATTCCCGCCCAGACAGATTCATGCATCCCCACCCCGGCACAGGCCGTAATCAGACCCAGGTTGGACACCGTGGAATAGGCCAGAACCTTCTTGCCGTCACTCTGGGAAATGGCCAGCAGCGACGCGGACAGAAAGGTAAATCCCCCGATGGTGGACACCATAAAGCCGGTCAAATTGCCGGTAAAAGTGGGAGCCAGCCGGATCAGCAGATAAACCCCCGCCTTGACCATTGTGGCCGAGTGAAGCATTGCGGAGGTCGGGGTGGGAGCCACCATCGCCCCCAGCAGCCAGCTGGAAAAGGGCAGCTGCGCGCTTTTGGTCAGTCCCGCAAAGGCCAGCAGGATTACAGGAATAAAAGCAATCTCTGTTCCCGTTCCCGCTTTGACCAGGCTTGCCAGGTCGGTAATATGCAAAGCCAGAGCGCTGTAAAGGATGGCCACGGCAAATCCCAAGCCTCCCAGCAGATTCATCCACAGGGCTTTGAAGGAATTTTTAATGGCTTCCTTGGTTTTGCTGTAACCGATCAGCAGGAAGGAAGAAACGCTGGTGATTTCCCAGAAAAGATACATCCAAAGCAGGTTGTTGGAGAAAACAAGCCCGAACATGGCGCCCAAGAAAACAAACAGAATGGCGAAAAAAAAGCCCGACCGATCGTCGACTTCTTTGTGATGATGGTGATAATCCTTCATATAACCCACGGCATAGACCACAATCAGGCTTCCAACCACTCCGATAATCAAAGACATCATCAGCGTCAACTTGTCTACTAATATCCGGCTGACTTCGGAATAGCTGTTTCCCGACAGTTCCAGCCAAGCAATCATACCGGTTTGGAGAACGGATAGCAATGCGATGTAATACTTTTTATATCGAAAAGCAAAATACACCAGTAAACCGCAAATCCCGATTTCAACCGCCAGCATCAGTCCATCTACGATGTCGGACCGGGTCAGATAGGAAACATCTTTTCCGCTGACAAGGCTGGTCACGGTAAAACAGATCACCGAAGCAACAATCAGCGCACAGCTTAAACTAATAAAAGCGGTGCGCATTTTACTGTGTTTTTTCATCAATGACAATACCAGTGCCGCAGCCAGCGGATAAAGAATAAAAAAGGCAATGAATGACATAAAACTCCACCGTTCGATATACTCTTCATTTCAACCACAATATATTACTCCTAAATTAGTATACTGTCAAGGTATATAAACCTTAATTATTTTTTTAACAATCGAAAACAGAGGTCAGAAATAAAGCAAGGCTTTTGCCCTATTAATTTCACAGATAAGCGTTGGCAAAAAGAGAAAAAAAGGTTATAATAATAATGCCGGCTGTAAGGCCGCACAGAGTCCTAAAACAAGCGGCAACACCAACATATCCACCTGAGAGGATGATAATATGTACAATACACCCAGACAAAAAAGGGTTGCGGCCATTCATGACATCTCCTGCTTCGGAAGATGTTCCCTGACGGTTGCGCTTCCAATCATATCCGCCGCCGGAATCGAAACCAGCGTCATTCCCACCGCGGTATTATCCACCCATACGGGCGGGTTTACCGGCTATACCTATCGTGACCTCACCGGAGATATCCGTCCCATTGCCGAACACTGGAAATCCCTGAACCTCACTTTTGATTCCATCTACACCGGATTCTTAGGCTCCTTTGAACAGTTGGACATCGTGTCCGAATTTTTCACTGCCTTTAAAACCGACAAAACCTTTATCATGGTCGACCCCGTCATGGCCGACAACGGACAGCTTTATAAAATATTCACTCCCGAGTTTGCCGCCGGCATGACAAAACTCTGCACCAAAGCCGATATCATTGTTCCCAACCTGACTGAAGCCGCCTTCATGCTGGGCGAGCCCTATAACCCCGGACCCTACACGACGGACTATATTGAATCCACTTTGAAAAAGCTCCATCAGCTGGGCCCGAAGAAAATCGTCCTGACCGGCGTCACTTTTGATGATAAACTGCTGGGCGCTGCCACCTTTGACGGTATCACGGGCCAGATCGATTACGCCTTCTCCGAGCGTGTGGAGGGGTATTATCACGGAACGGGGGATGTTTTCGGCAGTGCCCTGCTTGCCGCCATCCTCCGGGGCTTTGATCTGAACCAGTCGGCACAGATTGCCGTTGACTTTACTGTGGAAAGCATCAAACGGACCCATGCGGCCGGAACCGATATCCGTTTCGGTGTGAATTTTGAAGAGAGCATTCCCAACTTCCTGAAAGCATTAAATTCCTAACATGACGGGACCCGCAGAATGATCCGCGGGTCCCGTCATCTGAGGGAACTTGACAGAGGCATGAACTGATGATATTATGAAGTATCGTTAACCTATTAAATTAGTAGTCTTTGATTTGAAAGGGTTATTCATGTTAAATCAATTTTCACGCACCGAACTGATTTTCGGTAAACCAGCCATGGAAAAGCTCGCGTCCGCACGGGTTGCCGTTTTCGGCGTCGGCGGAGTGGGCGGGTATACGGTGGAAGCCTTAGCCCGGAGCGGGGTCGGAAAGCTGGACCTCTTCGATGACGACAAAATCTGCATTACCAACCTAAACCGCCAGATCATCGCTACCCACAAAAACATCGGCCAATACAAGGTGGACGTGGCCAAAGAACGGGTGCTGGACATCAACCCCAAAGCTGAGGTTCAAACCTGGAGAATGTTTTATTCTCCCGAAACCGCCGACCAGGTGGATCTGTCCGTTTACGATTACGTGGTGGATGCTATCGACACCGTATCGGGTAAAATCGAGCTGGTAATGCGCTGCAAAGGCGCCGGAGTACCCATCATCTGCGCGATGGGGGCAGGCAATAAAATAAACGCCGCAGGCTTTGAAGTAACGGATATTTCCCGTACATCCATCTGTCCCCTGGCCCGTGTGATGCGTAAAGAATTGAAAAAACGCGGCATCAGCCATCTGAAGGTGGTTTACTCAAAGGAAGAGCCCCGCACCCCTGTGGAGGATATGTCCATCAGCTGCCGTTCCCACTGCGTCTGTCCTCCCGGCACCGCCCGCAAATGCACCATCCGCCGCCAGGTTCCCGGAAGTACTTCCTATGTGCCCGCCGTAGTGGGGCTGATTATCGCCGGAGAAGTCATTAAGGACTTGACCGGTATTCAAGAATGAAACATCCGAAACCGCACAAACCGGAAGGCAGACAGCCTTCCGGTTTTTTCATAAGATTACAGGCTTAAGAAATAACCGGTTGACTTTTGCACCGGTTGGATTTTACAATACAATCAAGGTTTCTTAACATTCAATGAACATTCGGTATGATATACTATCCGGGGAGATGAGGTACGATGCGATTATTGGTGATTGAAGACGACCGGGCGCTGGCCGGGGTTATGCATGAGGGACTGGAAAGCCGGGGCTTTTCGGTGGATATTGCCCACACCGGTGATGAAAGGGAAGAAAAGGCGACGGTCAACTCCTATAATGCCATTCTGCTGGACCTGAACCTTCCCGACCGGGACGGTCTTGAGGTATTAGGGGCTTTACGAAACAGGGAAAATCACACCCCGATTCTTATCATCACCGCACGGGATAAAGTCGACCAGCGCGCCTTTGGCCTGAATAGCGGAGCGGATGACTATATCACCAAGCCCTTTGATTTCTGCGAACTGGATGCCCGTATCCGCGCAGTCATCCGCCGTTCCTTCGGAAGAACCCGCAACGAGATTGCGGTGGGACAGCTTCGGATCTCTCCCGGTGAACGAAAGGCTTTTCTCGGTTCACAAGAAATAATGCTCTCCTCCAAGGAGTTTGATATTCTGGAATATCTGGCCAGCTGTCACCCCGAGGTGGTCTCGGGAGAGGATATTGTCGAGCATATCTATGATGAAAGCTTTGACCCCTTTTCCTCGGTACTTCGGGTTCACATCGCCAACCTGCGAAAAAAGCTGGCGGTTGCCGGCGGCGAAAATCTGTTGGTCACGCACAAAGGAAAGGGGTATTGCCTATGCGAAAAGTGAAACTGTCCCGGCAGGGCGTAACCCTTTTGCTGTTCTCGTTGGCGGTCACGGCCTTTTTAATCGGAGCTTTTATGCTTTTCATCCGGTTCCTTCCCCACCCCCGATCCTCACTGCCCTATTATCTGGTTTCGGTGGATGACATCGCGCTCTCTTCTTTGGCGGTGAATTCTGATGCCATCCCTCTGCGCACCATCAGCGGGGTGTACACCAAAACCGGCATATTACCTGTCGCAGATTATTAAAAATCTGCCCTTTTTATTGCTCTTTATCCTGGTCTTTTTCATCCTCAGCGCTTTGGTGCTATCCAAAATCCTTCAGATTCAGCAAGAGCGTCAATCTCTGCTGCTGGCCCGTCAGCTGGGCGCCATCGAGGACGAGTCGGCGATACCCGCCCATCCGGAAATCGCTAAAGCATACGCCGAAATCAAAAGCCGACTCCACGCCAATGTGACCGATTATCTCAGGCTGTCTTCTTATGTCACCCACGAGCAGAAGAACATGCTTTCCCTTCTTCGGGCAAAGCTTCAGCTTGCCGGAAGACAAGATTTAACGGCGGAGGTGGACAGGGTAACCGACAGCCTCAACGATATTCTCACCCTCAGCGCAGCCGCCGATCCTTCAGAGCTGGAACCCGTTGACGCCGCCCTGATCTGCGCGGAGGTGTGCGATGAATATCGTAAGGTTTACCCCTCTATCTGTTTTGATTTTGAGGAGGCTGCTGATACCAAAATTCACAGCAAAGAGCTTTGGATCCGACGAGCCGTTTCCAATCTTCTGCTTAACGCCCGGGAACACGGCGGAGGCACCATTGGGGTCCGTGTCACTTCACACGGGGAAAGCGTGATCATCTGCGTCACCGATGAAGGTGCGGGGCTGAAAGAAGAAGAGATCGAACGGCTGTTTGATTACCAATACCGGGTTAAGTCTTTAAAAAAGGACGGTTACGGCATCGGTCTAAGTTTGGTTCGCCATGTGTGCGAGCTGAGCGGCGGTCTTGCCTGGGCAGAGCGGGGCCGGGAAAAGGGCATGGAATTTTATATGGTTTTTCCAAAAGCCTTTACACCGGATTAACAATGGATCTGCTATTCTCTTGTTGTTCCCTTCCAGAAGCGAATCAAAAGAACAACAACTTAAAGGAGGCATCCCCGTGTATATCCTGGCCAACGCCCTGAAAAATCTCGGCCGAAACAAGGGCCGAAACATCTTAATCGGCATTATGATTTTTCTGATCATCACCGCATCCATGGTGACCCTTTGCATCAACAACACCACCCGAAGCATTATCGATGACTATAAAAACCGTTTTGGCAGCGAGGTCACCATCGGGGCTGACCTGACCCAGCTGGTAAACACCGGCACATTGGGAACCTATCAGGCTCCTCCTGCCATCACCCCTCAGCAGTATCTTCGCTTTGCCGAATCGGAATATCTGAAAGAATCCCGCATCCTTGCCAGTGCCACCGCAGGAGGCGAAAGCATTAAAGCCGTGGACGAAAGTGAAAACGGCAACGTCCAGTTCGGCGGAGGCATTACCTTGTCGGGAGCCACCCAGACAGAGGGCGATCCTTATGTATCCCCCAAGCTGAATCTTTTCGCCAACAAGTGGTCCGATTTCGAGGAGGGCAACCGGGAGCTGTATGAAGGGAAAATGCCGGAGAAAACCGGTGAATGTATCGTCAGCAAAGAGTTGGCCGAGTTAAACGACTGGAAGGTTGGAGACAAAATCCAACTGGAATCCTCTGTTCTTTCCGTCGAAGACAGCAAGCAAACCATCAAAAACAAAACCGTTGAACTTACCCTTACCGGCATTTATCTCGACGGTACCGAGCCCTATTCCAGCCAATTTAAAATGCCTCTTATGAACCGACGCAATGAAGTGTTAACCACACTGGATACCCTTCTTGCCAACTATCCCAACACCCTGTCGGTTTCAGCAAAATACTATCTGAAAAAACCTTCCCTTCTGAAAAGCTTTGATGCCGAGCTGCGCGCAAAAGGATTGGACGACTATTATAAAGTCTCTACCGATGAAGCCGGATATCAAAAGGTTGTCGGACCGGTGGAGGGGCTTAAAAAGGTCGCGCTTACCTTTATGCTGATCGTGCTGATCTTTGGCGGAGTGATTTTAGTGCTGCTCTCCTCCATCGCCATTCGGGAACGAAAATATGAGATCGGCGTGCTGAGAGCCATGGGAATGAAAAAAAGCCGAGTGGCACTGGGGCTGTGGTCGGAGATGCTGATTCTCACTGCCGTTTGCCTGCTGCTGGGCTTCGGCGCAGGAAGCTTTGCCGCTCAGCCGGTCAGTGACAGGCTTCTGGCCAGTCAGATCGCCAGTGCAAAGCAAAGTCAGCAAACAGGAACGCTGGGCGGAATCGGCATTCAGGTGACGACAATCGGCGGGACCACACTAACCCAAACTGCCCTGGATGAGGTCGATGTTTCGGTTCAGCCCCAAACCGTTTTGCAGCTGACAGGCATCGCTTTGCTGCTGGCCTCCGTTGCCTCGGTGGCAGCGGTTGTCAAAATCACCCGGTTTGAGCCCATTAAAATCCTGTCCGATCGGAATTAGGAGGTTTAGGATGAATACGTTGACTCTAAACAATGTGAGCTATCGCTATACAGGAGGAACGAAAAACGTTCTCAAGGGTGTCACCGCAGGATTTGAAAGCGGTAAAATCTATACCATCGTGGGCAAATCCGGGTCGGGTAAAACTACCCTGCT
>JAKOTC010000016.1 GCA_029776465.1 Bacillota bacterium | reverse complement strand
GCTGGAAAGGCTGGCGATTTTATGACAACCTATCGACGGTACGCCGGCGGGCACTCCACAAAAAGCAGCCCGGCCACAAAGGAATACGGCAGGTTTGGCCGCACTTCCCCCCAGCCCTTAAAATCTGCCGGGTTGTTGGAGATCCAATGCGTCATTGCCTGTGCGGGTGTTCTGCTCTTGCTTCTGGTAAGGCTTGCGGGCGGCGGACTGCTGGAAAATGCCCGCTCGGTGTGTGCGATTTTAATGGAGGACAACATCAACTTTCAAACTTATAAGATCACCGAAAAAATTGCATCCGTATACCACAGTTTGACGGGAAAAGAAAGGGACAAGAAGGATTCGGTCGATGCGGCTTCCGATCAGACATCCAGCATAACGACAGAATAGAACCCGGCAGCCGCCTCCCAATCCACAACGCCGGATTTTGAGGAGGATGCAACCGGTTCCATTTCTGAAGATTTGACGGGTAACAGGGAAGCTGCGTCGGTGGAGGTAAAGGACAACCTTACAGCCTCCGCCGGCGTCTCTATCTCTCGGCTTGCTCTCTCCCCTCAAACCGCCACAACGGCAGGGGGCGATATCCTTCCAACCTCTCTTTTAACCAGCACCACTCTATCCAAAGCCGACAGCTATGCCGAAATGGCTCTGGGCGGTTTGCTGGAAGCCCCGGCAGAATGCAGCTTTGAAGCCTATTTCCCCGCCATGCCGCTTAAACTTCCGGTCAACGGCAAGGTCACCTCTCCCTTCGGCTATCGTTATCACCCCGTCACCGGCCAATTCGGATTTCATACCGGCATGGATTTGTCCGGCAATCTGAAGGATCCGATTTATGCGGCCGGAGAGGGAACCGTGGTGGAAACAGGCAAATCCTCCGTTTGGGGAAATTATATTGTCATCGACCACGGCAAGAACACCCAAACCTTCTATGCTCATTGCTATAAGCTGTCCAAGAAAAAAGGGGCAAAGGTCAAACAGGGGGAGAAAATCGCTCTTCTGGGTTCCACCGGGCTTTCCACCGGCCCCCATGTGCATTTCGAGGTTCGAATCAACGGCCTCTATATGGATCCCGCCTGGCTTACGGCGAATAAACAGGGAGCGTAGTTTATGGAGTTTACCCTCTTTGGCTGCCAGGTAAAAATCAGTTTTTTTTTGTGCTTCTATGCACAGTGGCTTTCTATTTTGACAGCGGAGGGCTGACAGCGGCTTTGCTGATTGCCGCTGGTCTGCATGAATTAGGGCATGTGCTGGCTTCCCTGCTGATGGGCTGCCGGATTGAAAAGCTGGAATTTTCCGCCTTCGGCATCGCCATGGAAAAAGAAGAACGGGGCGAATTCAGAGAGGCTTTGATCACCGCCGCCGGCCCTTTAGTAAATCTCTTCTGCTGGTATATTTACGGCAGAGGAACCTACCCGTTTACTTTTCTCAGCCTTCTGGGCCAAGCCAGCCTGATGTTGGGAATTGTCAACCTCCTGCCGGCCTGTCCCCTGGACGGCTGGAGACTGGTCCACCTTTTTCTGCTGAAAACACTGCCCTTTGATGTGGCTGAAAAAATCAGCTTTTGGATTTCCGTTCTTTCCATTTTCGCCGCCGGTTTACTGGGCTTTTTTCTGCTGACGATTTATCGAAATCCCTCCCTGCTGGCTTTCAGCGGCTTTTTGTGCGTTTATCTGATCCGTCAGGCGGACCCCCATTCCTAATGCCCTGAAAATAAAACCTGCCGACTCGCTGCAGTCGGCAGGTTTTTGCTGTGGTTATGGGGCATCATCAATTCATGCCGGCCGGCCTGATCCACTTGGGGTCAGCCCGGCTTCAGGCAGGAATCAAATCAGGAAGGATGAGAATCAGACAACCGCTTAGTCTTCTGTATCGCGCGGCAGATGCCGGGGCATGCTGGTTAGAAATTTTCTGAAAATCGCTTCGTGGTCATGCTCGTCAACGGCAATATTATAAAACATCTCGGCAATGTCATCGAAACCTTCTTCTTCAGCATCCATTGTAAACTTGCGGTAGAGGTTTTTCCACTCATACTCTTCGCTTTCCGCGCTGCGCTCCAGGCCGTCAATTGTCTCGGGAAGCCCGCCCTGCAGCACATTGAGTACTTTCAAATAGTGATCCTTCTCTATCCGAGCCATCTCTTCATAAATATGTGCCAGCTGGGGATAGCCTTCCTGCAAAGCCTTCTCGGCAAACAGGCAGTATTCAATGTAAGCTTTTGCCTCTCCCCAAAGTGCCGCTTTGAGGTTTGCCTCTGTTTTGGAACCAATCAAATCCATAATACGCTCCATTTCTCCGTCGGGTTTTTTCTTAAAAACAAGGTCGGCCCGACGGCAACCAAACCCCGTCTGCTTTCTTGGTGAATCTCCATTTTAAGTAGATGAATCACAAAATGCTAATCTCTGAAAAATGCAAAAGGATTTATTTTGAGAGATCAGGCTCAGCAGATAGCCAATGTGCAAAATGAGGCGTTCACAATTGTCAGACCCGATACGCCGCTGATGTCAGAGTTGCTGGACAATTCTACCGTATAGGTGTAAACTCCGGGC
>JAKOTC010000286.1 GCA_029776465.1 Bacillota bacterium | reverse complement strand
GTGTGAGCAGACGTAAATGATGAAAAACACTCAATATATTGATGCCAAAGGACAGAAAATTGAAAGAAATCATTGCCTTTGACAGGGTTTGTTAATATAATGATATTAGAGTATTCGAAAGCTTACGTGTCCGGTTTTAGAAACCAGTTAAGAATAAGAGTGATTTACTTACGATAACCGATAAAGGGGGACACAAAAGTGTTGGAGTTTGATATTGAAATGGACAGCTTTGCTCGCCTGAAGGTTGTTGGTGTTGGAGGCGGGGGCAATAACGCTGTCAACCGCATGATCAGCGCCGGTCTCCGCGGCGTGGAGTTTATATCCGTAAACACGGACAAACAAGCGCTTTTCCTTTCGCAAGCCAATACAAAAATCCAAATTGGTGATAAACTCACAAAAGGCCTGGGAGCCGGAGCCAATCCGGAGGTCGGGGAAAAGGCAGCCAATGAAAGCCGCGATGAAATCGCCATGGCTATCAAGGATGCCGATATGGTCTTTGTAACCGCCGGCATGGGCGGCGGCACCGGAACAGGAGCTGCACCGGTCATAGCGCAGATCTCGAAGGAAATGGGTATTCTAACCGTGGGTGTCGTGACCAAGCCCTTCACCTTTGAAGGCAAGAGGCGTATGCAGCACGCTGAAAACGGGGTGGAAGCCCTTAAAGGCGTAGTGGATACCCTGGTTACCATCCCCAACGACAGGCTGCTTCAGATAGCCGATAAAAAGATGTCACTGGTGAAGGCCTTCAGTCTGGCGGACGATGTTCTGCGGCAGGGCGTTCAGGGCATATCCGACCTGATTGCCGTTCCCGGACTCATAAATCTGGACTTTGCAGACGTAAAGACCATTATGATGGATACCGGGCTGGCTCATATGGGTATAGGCAGGGGAACAGGCGAGAATAAGGCAGAAGAGGCTGCAAAGCAGGCCATATCCAGCCCTCTGCTGGAAACCTCCATTGAGGGTGCCAAGGGTGTTCTTCTGAACATCACAGGCGGCCTGGATCTTGGATTGCAGGAAGTCAATATGGCGGCCGAACTGATTCAGGCAGCCGCCGATCCGGAAGCAAATATCATCTTTGGTGCCGTTATAGATGAGAACTTGAAGGACGAGCTGGTTATAACAGTTATCGCCACCGGTTTCAACAAGGTGCCCGAGCTCAAAAGGCCGGATCGCCTGTTTGCAGTGGGAAGCGGCGGGCAGAAGCCGGAGTCTCCGGCGAAGAGGCTGGTTCTGGACGAAGAAGACACTGAAGGTCCCGAGATTCCTACATTTCTCAAGAGAAAAGGATTCCGCTGATATTGACAGCGTAACCCTTGCCATGTAAAATGTTATGGCGCACCGTCATGCGAGCGCCACTTATAAGTTATTGCGAGCGAAACCAGATTGCTTCGTCGTTTTTCCTCGCAGTGTCATATGGCATTCGTCCAAAATGGAAGTGAGAAGTGAGAACTTCCACCATCTCACCTCCGAAAATGCCACCATGGCTCAGTTGGTAGAGCAGCGCATTCGTAATGCGCGGGTCAAGGGTTCGAGTCCCTTTGGTGGCTCCAGAAAAATGCTCCCATTGTATCAGGCAGTGGGAGTTTTTGTACATATCCTG
>JAKOTC010000285.1 GCA_029776465.1 Bacillota bacterium | reverse complement strand
TATCTTCATCGGTTTTCCGCTGGGCTATGCCTCTCTGCTTTTGGCCCACATCTCCTTCTGCATCCCCTATGTCATCATCTCGGTTTTGCCCAAGCTGACCCAGCTCAACGCCCATACCTATGAGGCGGCGCTGGATCTGGGGGCTCATCCGGTTCAAGCCTTTTTCAAGGCGGTTCTGCCCGAGATTATGCCCGGGGTGGTCACAGGTTTTCTGCTGTCCTTCACTCTTTCCATTGACGATTTTGTCATCAGTTTTTTCACCACCGGACCGGGGGTCAACACCCTGTCCATCCACATTTACACCATGACCCGCCGAGGCATCAAGCCTGAGATCAACGCCCTTTCCTCCATTATGTTCCTGGTGGTTTTGATCCTGCTGGTGCTGGTAAATTACTGTTCCACACGGGACGAGAAAAAGTCGGTTCCTACACTTGAAAAAAGGAGTTCGTGATGGGTATGAGTTTGATTGCGATGATAGCCGTTGTTGGCGGCGTGGTTTTGCTTGCGGCATTGGTGGTTGCGGCCGTTTTAATCGGCCGAAAAAGCCGATAATAATCTGTGGATCGCCGGCCCCGGGCGATCGGAGGGTTTTTCCGATTCCCGCCGGTAGAATATAATGAAAGGAAATGAGAAATGAAAAAATTTTTTGCTGTCGCTATGGCCGGGGTGATGTCCCTGTCCCTGTTGACCGGATGCGGTTCAACGGAGAACAAAAAGGTGTTGAAGGTTTACAACTGGAACGACTACATCGCTGAAGACACCATTGAGAAGTTTGAAAAGGAAACCGGCATCAAGGTGATTTATGACACCTATGTCCAGAACGAGGACATGTACACCAAAATCAAGGCCATGGGAGAGGACAGCTATGATGTGGTGATTCCCTCCGACTACATGATTGAAAAAATGATCAGCGAAGGCATGCTGGCCGAGCTGGATTACAATAACATCCCCAATTTCAGCCTGATTGACGACAATTATAAAGATCTGGCCTTTGACCCCGGCAACAAATACTCGGTTCCCTATATGTGGGGCACCCTCGGCATTACCTACAATAAGAAGTATGTGACCGATACGGTGGACAGCTGGTCCGTTTTGTGGGATTCCAAGTACAGCCAGAAGATCTTTATGTGGGACAGCGTCCGCGACTCGGTGGGCATCGCCTTGAAGCTTCAGGGCTATTCCATGAACAGCACCGACGCCGCCCAGCTGGAGGCCGCCAAGGCGAAGCTGATTGAGCAGAAACCCCTGGTTCGCGCCTATGGCAGCGATGACATCAAAGACTCCATGATCAACGAAGAGGGCGTGCTGGCAGTCATGTACTCGGGAGATGCCTACTTCGCCATGGAGGATAATGAGAACCTGGCTTTCGCTCTGCCCAAGGAGGGCTCCAACCTCTGGTTTGACAATATGTGCGTTTTGAAAACCTCCAAGAACAAAACCGAGGCCGAGCAGTTTATCAACTTTATGTGCCGCACCGACATCGCTCTGGTCAACGCTGAGTATATCCAATATAACACCCCCCAGAAGGAAGCCTTCAACCTGCTTCCTGACGAGGTGAAGAACGACCCCAACATCTATCCCCCCGAAGAGTATCTCAGCAAGTGCGAGGTATACACCGATCTCGGTTCCACCCTCTCCCTGTATAACGACATCTGGACAGCGGTGGGCACCCATTAAACAGCTTTTATAACCAAATCCCCCTGCCTTTTTAAAAGAGCAGGGGGATCTTGTTTATGGATGGTTATTCCCAAATCACCGTTAATTCGCTTCCGTCCTCTTTCATCCTTTTTATCCCCGGGGAAACAGCTCTCCAATCCGGCCTTTCAAAGCTTTGCCGCCTACAGCAAGGGATGGGTCTATCTGGCCGACAGCCCCGGCGGTGAAAGGAGTTATACAAAGTCAACCTTGACACCCGGAAAGCCTGAAGCTGGCGGAAGGAAGCGTCAGCTCCCTTAACCTCTCCGGAGACTGGATTTACTATGTTTCGGGGGAGAAAGACAGTCAAAACCTCTATAAGCTTTCTGTCAAGAGCGGAGCCCCCCCTTAAAAGCCGACTGCCGCCAGGCCGTTGCCAGCAGCCATTTTACCCACCAGTGCCTGCTTTTTTGGGGCTTGGAAGTGAACATGACGGTATAAGGGGAGTGATCCAGGCCCAGTTCAAAGGTCTGAAGGGTTTTGGCTGGTTTCGGCGGGATCTTTGTTCCATATCTACACAGCCTTTCATAAGATATTGATGCAAGTCTATACACCCAGGTAAGGAAAGGGTTTATAATTGCAATATGTAACAAAAAATGAGGACGGCAATCGGATAAAACCCCTTTGCGATCCTGCTCAAAAGCAAGAGGGAAAGGGGCTGCGGCAGCCCAAAGAGAAGATCGGCAGGTTCTCCTTTTTATTGACATTTGGGATTCACTCTGCTACAATAAACGATGTTGCTTATTGTACATAGATGTGGATTTATGTAAACTGTGGGCGGAATTTCACAGCAGAGCTGTGGGGGTATGTGAGCTTCCATCCGTCGGTTTTTGATAAATTCCGCTGATCCATGTGGAGATATCACCTGGCCTTTTTTCGCCGATGATTCCGGCAACGAACCGTTAGACATTTTTTGTTAGGAGAAAAGCACCGTGTATAAGATTATCGGCAGTGTCAAAATGAGCCAGCGGGTCTTTCTTTTTTGTTGGCTGGCATATACAGTTTCCTACATCGGCAGAATCAATTACTCAGCAACCCTGACCAGTTTAATTCAGGATATCGGGATCACGAAGTCACAAGCCGGACTGATCGGAACGGCTTTCTTTTTCTGTTATGGCTTCGGGCAGTTTATCAACGGGATGATCGGCGACCGGGTTTCCCAGTTTAAGATGATCACCACCGGTTTGGCGCTGGCCGCGGTTTCCAACCTGGCCATGAGCTTCTGCCACAGCTATCGGGTGATGATTGTGATCTGGGGCTTTAACGGCGTTTTCCAGTCCATGCTCTGGTCCCCCCTTCTGTCCATTCTCTCCACCAAGCTTCAGCCCGAGCTTCGGTTTAAAGCCTGTCTTTATATCGCAACCTCCACCCCCGCGGGCACCCTGCTGGCCTATTTCATCTCCATGCTGGTGCTTCGCAACTCCATTTGGGCCGTCGTCTACCGGATCAGCGGCATCCTGCTCTTCCTGGTGGCGGCCGTCTGGCTTGCGCTGACAATCCGGATTCCCCACCATCTGGTGGAGGAGCAGCCGGAGGAAAAGCCCGCCCTGCAAAATGCCCAAAGTGCCGATCAGGACCCCCGCAACGCGAAGTTTTTCCCGTTGCTGATGGCGTCCGGCGCCGTCATTATGCTGGCCGGCACCCTGATTCACGGTATGCTCAAGGAGGGTGTCTCGGTTTGGGTGCCCACCATGATCAGCGAATCCTATAACACCTCTCCCTCCTTTTCGGTCTTCCTCTCCATGCTGCTGCCGGTCTTCAGCTTTTTCGGCCCTTATATTCTCTCCTATTTTTATAAAAGACAGCTCAAGCAAAACGAGACCTATTCGGCCATTGCCTGCCTGGTGGCCTGCATCCCGGTCTTTTCCGTTCTGCTGTTTATCGGAAAAGCCCCTGTTATCATCAGCGTGGTGATGCTGGCCCTGATTACCCTGATCATGCACGCCTTCAACTATGTCATGGTCACCCTGATTCCCGTCCGCTTTGCCCCCTATAAGAAAACCGCCACCGCCACCGGTCTGATGAATTCGGTGACCTATATGGGTTGCGCCCTCTCCACTTACGGCTTTGGCTTTTTATCCGAGAGGTTCGGCTGGAACAAAACCGTTTTGTTCTGGATCAGCCTGACCCTTGTGGGCGTCCTCATCTTCCTCTTTGTCATCAAACGGTGGAAGAAATTTATCCGTTAGTCCGCAGTAAACCGTGATCTCCGATGCGAATCGGCCCGATTCGCATGTAAGATATAAAACCCGAAAGGATCTGAATTACAGCATGGAAAAGGTCTTATTGATTCTTGTGGACGGAATGCGTCCCGATGCAATCGCCCAATGCGGAAATCCCTTTCTGCCCTCTCTGATGAAAGAAACCACCCATACCCTGAACGCCCGCACCATTATGCCCTCGGTCACGCTGCCCTGCCACTCCTCCCTCTTTTTCAGCGTGCTGCCCGAGCGCCACGGCATCACCACCAACCTGTGGATGCCCCCCGTTCGGCCCATTGACGGCATCGCGGACGTGGTGAGCAAAGCCGGCAAGAAAGCCGCCTTCTTCACCAACTGGGAGCAGCTTCGGGATCTCTCCAGCCCGGGGCACCTGGTCTGCAGCTATTACCTTAACGCCTATGTTGCGGAGGATACCGACAAGAGGGTCACCGACAAGGCCATGGAATTTATCGCCGATGTCAAACCGGATTTCGTCTTTTTATATCTCGGCCAGACCGATGTGTATGGCCACAAGTACGGCTGGATGACCGAGCAATACCTTGATATGGTGGGAAAGGCCTCGGCCAATATCCAGCGGATTTTCAATGCGGTGAAAGAGGAATACAATGTGATTGTCACCGCCGACCACGGCGGCCACGACCGGATCCACGGCACGGAGATGCCGGAGGATATGACAATCCCCATCTTCCTCCACGGACCCAGATTTGAGGCGGGACGCCAGCTGACCGATGCCAGCATTCTGGATATCGCGCCCACGATTATTGATTTGATGGGACTTCAGAAACCTTCCGAGTGGGAAGGCAAGAGTTTGATTTAAACAGAAACGGAGCGGGCTTTTATGCTATTATCCACACAAACCGAGTTATTCGGTAAAAAATTTGGGGATGAACAAGCGGTAAGGCTTTTGTGCGAGGCCGGATTTGACGCTTTGGACTTATCCCTCTTCCGCCTTACCATTCCCGAACATCCCTTCAATCAGAGCGGCTATGTAAAATATGTTGAGAATCTCAAACAGATTGCCGAAAGCTATGGGGTTTGCTTTGACCAGGCGCATGCGCCATTTCCCTCCTATATCCATACTCAGGAGGATTACAACAAGCAGGTTTTTGAAAGAATCCTCAGAGCCATGGAGATAGCCTCCATTGCAGGCTCGAAGGTCATTGTGGTCCATCCCATTTATGTGGAGCAGCTCAGCGAGAGCGACCTCAAACAGCTCAACATGGACTTTTACGGCCGCCTTCAGCCCTATGCCAAAGAGTATAACATCAAAGTGGCTCTGGAAAATATGTGGGGCTGGGATAATGACGCCCAAAGACCCTTTGCCAATGTCTGCAGCACCGGTGAGACCTTTAACGATTATCTGGACAGTCTGGACAGCCGCTATTTCACCGCCTGCCTGGATCTGGGCCATTGCGGCATGGTGGGGCAGAATGCGGCGGATATGATCAGAACCATGGGTCATGACCGGCTGAAAGCCCTCCACGTCCATGACAATGACAATTTCCACGACACCCACACCGCTCCCTATTTCGGCCAGATGGACTGGGATGCCATCACCAAAGCCCTGGCGGATATCAAGTATGACGGCAACTTCACCTTTGAGGCGGATAACTTCTTCCTCCCCTTCCCGGATGAGCTGCTGCCCGGCGCCGCCAAATTCCTCTGCGATATCGGACGGCATCTGGTTCAGAAGATCGAAGCCGCATCAAGAAATTCCTGATGGCAAGAGCCCGGGAATGAACACAGGAGGTAGCATTGTGGAAGTTAAACTGATGACATTCAATATTCTTCACGGATACAACTATGCCGAAAAGAACGGGATCGACCTCGCCCTGATGGCCAAGGTCATCCGGGATTGCGGCGGCGAGATCGTGGGCCTCAACGAGGTTCGGGACCAGGGAAGGGATGAGGACTATACCCCCCAGGCCAAGATTATCGCCGAGCATT
>JAKOTC010000284.1 GCA_029776465.1 Bacillota bacterium | reverse complement strand
TGGACGGTGTGGGTATCGGCGACCGGGATAACACCGATGCGGTTTATCTGGCCCATACCCCCACCTTGGAATACCTGATGAGCCATTACCCCCACACCACCCTGAAGGCCCACGGGACAGCGGTGGGTCTGCCCTCCGATGAGGACATGGGAAACAGCGAGGTAGGGCATAACGCTCTGGGCTGCGGCCAGATTTATGCTCAGGGAGCCCGCTTGGTGAACGAATCCATTGAAAGCGGCAAGCTGTACCGCTCCGATACCTGGAAAAAGGTGATCAGCAATTGCATCACCAACCATTCCACCCTGCATTTTATCGGACTGCTCTCCGACGGCAATATCCATTCCCATATCGACCACCTGCTGGCCATGCTGAAAAAGGCCAAGGAGGAGGGGGTCGCCAAAGCACGGGTCCATGTTCTGCTGGACGGCCGGGATGTGCCGGCCACCTCCGCCCCCAAATATGTGCAAATCCTTGAGGATGCCCTGGCCCAATTAAATGATGACAAATTCGACGGCAAAATCGCCAGCGGCGGCAGACGGATGAACATCACCATGGACCGCTATCAGGCGGATTGGGAGATGGTCCGGCGGGGGTGGGACACCCATGTGCACGGGATGGGCAAGATGTTTTCCACCGCTCTTGAGGCCATCGAGCAATACCGCAAGGAGACCGGCGCGCTGGATCAGGACCTGCCCCCCTTCGTGATTGCGGAAAACGGTCAGCCGGTGGGCAAGATTATCGACGGGGACAGCGTGATTTTCTTCAACTTCCGGGGAGACCGGGCCATTGAGATCAGCATGGCCTTTGACAACGACAGCTTTTCTTATTTTGACCGGGGAGCCCGCCCCAAGGTGGTTTATGCCGGCATGCTCCAGTATGACGGCGATTTGAAGCTTCCCACGAATTTTCTGGTGAATCCGCCGGAGATCCGGGAGACCCTGTCCGAGCTGCTGATCAGCCATGGGCTACGTCAGTATGCCGTCTCCGAGACCCAGAAATACGGCCATGTCACCTATTTCTGGAACGGCAACAAAAGCGGCAAATTCAGCGAAGAGCTGGAGACCTTTGAGGAGATTCCCTCGGACATGGTTCCCTTCGACCAGCGCCCCTGGATGAAAGGGGCGGAGATTGCCGACAAGGTGATCCAGGCCATGGAGTCGGGCAAATATGATTTCATCCGGTGCAACTTCCCCAACGGGGATATGGTGGGGCACACCGGCAATATGGACGCGGCGATTGTGGCGGTGTCGGCGGTGGATCTGCAGCTTGCCCGGATTCTGCAGGTGGCCAAGATGCTGGGCGTGACCGTAATAGTGACCGCCGACCACGGCAATGCGGATCAGATGCGGGTCAAAAACAAAAAGGGCGGCTATGATATCAAGACCGCCCACACCCTCAATCCGGTGCCCTTTATCCTCTATGATGCCGAGGAATCCTTTGTCATTAAAGAGGGTAAATGGGGGCTGGCCAATGTGGCGTCCACCGTGGCAGCATTATTCGGCCTTGAAAAGCCGGGGTCCTGGGAAGAGAGCATGATATGATAAACCGTCGGAGAAGTGGCGGAAACCCGAGGAAGAAAGGGCTGAATTTTAATGATAAAGCCCGCCAGCCACTTCCATGTTGTCACCGGATATATCCCGATTGTGCTGATGGGATAAATTCTCTTTATAAAACCCAAGCCCGTGGCGAAAATGCTGCGGGCTTTACGTTTGGATTAAATATTTTTAAACAGGGAAACGGCCTTTTTCATTTTCTCGGCATCGAAGATGCCGTGCAGCAGCATCTCGCCGGAAAATCCGTATTCTCTCAGCTTTTCTGCAAAGAAGGGGAAATCCATAATGCCCTCGCCCGTGGGCACAAACTCAATCCCGCCCCCTTGGGCAATATCCTTGCCATGGGCCAGCACAATGTCCTTCCCGAAAACCTCAAAGGCTTCGGTGAGAATCCGGCGGACATTTCGGGGATCTGCCGTTCCGGGATGAAAAAGATTGGCGCCGTCTATGATCATCTTTAAAGCGGGAGAGCCGATTTCATCCATTATGCGCCGGGCTTTGGCCGGGGTGTCGATTACATTGGCAGCCTCTGTTTCAATGGCCAGCACAATCCCGAACCGCTCGGCGATTTTTACCGCCGCTTCCATGGTGGACCGCATATTCTCCCAGGCGATTTCAGAACTGTTTTGGGGATGGGGCGACCACATGGAAACCTCGGAGAGGGTTCCCGAACAGAGGGAGATATAAGAAATCCCCAGCCGGGCTGTGGCGCGGGCAACCGCCTCAAAGCGTTTCAGCCCTTCGGTGCGGATCTCGGGATTGGGATGCGCCATATTAAAGGTGCCGTTGCAGGCGACAATGTCAAGCCGGTGTTTTTCGGCCGCTGACCGTATGGCGCTGACGGCTTCTTCCGGGATACAGGCGGGGATGTCAAAATGGGGCGAGCAGGCAAAATTGGTTTCGGCCACCGAACCAAAGCAAAGCTGAACCGATGAAAAGCCCAGCTCTGCTATTTTCGCGAACAGCTCTTCTGCGGGAAGGGTGGGAAAGTCGGTGGTGCAAACGCCAACATTCATAGGCTTCTCCTTACTCCAAAATAATCACAGCCAGCAGCACCGCCGGGGTCTCCTTGTCGTTGCGGACGGCATGGGACTCTCCGCTTTTACAGATGGCGATGTCCCCGACCTTCAGCGTTTGCTCAACGCCGTTGTCATTATAAACGGCCTCCCCCGAAAGCACATAAAATATCTCGCTTTCCTGCTGGTGGGTGTGGGCGCCGATGCCGCAGCCTTTTTCCAGCCGCAGCTCGCTGAAGAGGCGGCACTTCTTGGGAAGATGATCGGCTGTTAAAAAGGCGGACACCTCCACACGGCCCTCGCCGCCCCGCATCTTTTCTCTGATTTCCGTGGTTTTCTCGGCGGATCTTACAATCATATCCATGTTCCTTTCCTGACAATATGTTATCCTAATTATACCACTCTCCCCTTCCATATACAATTCTGCAGGTAAGAATCCACTGCTTTTCCGGCCAAGAGGGTCATCCCTTTTAGCGAAACAGGGCAAAGCCCATGTGCGGCTTGGGCTGCACATGGGCTTGAAGCTGAAACAAGGAGAAAATCAGCGTTGGTCGCTGATGACCGCATCGCTGTTGTTTCTTTCCAGTTCGGTCAGCGGATCATAGGGAGGACCGCTAATGGTGCCATCAAGCAAAGCAATGTCAACCGCATTTGCAGGAATGCCCCAGGAGTTGCCTGAAAATTCGAAGACCGCTCCGTCGACCACGAAACCGCGGGTATTATAGACCACATTGTTTATAATATGGCCTGTGGTGTTCGGGTTCAAATAGGCCGGCTGTCTCATGGTATAGAAGATATTATCCTGAACGGTTAGATTGGTCATGTTGTTTGCCTGAGTGGTAAATCCGCGGTTCGCCACCCAAGTTGTGGAGTCGCCTTCCTGAGGCGGGCCGTAGACAACATTGTTTATCATGCGGTGATTGGAGCCGCCGAATTGGAAAAACTCCGCCGCATAGGGGTTATCGCTGGTCACGGTCAATCCTTCAATGGTGACGCCGCTTCCGAGGACCAGAAAGGCAATCACCGAGGCCTGCAAAATTATCATCGTGTTCGGATATCCTTTCAATGTGACGCCCGCTTTGTTGATTACAATGGTAGAGGTGATGGGATAGACCCCACCCAAAATGTGAACGATTCCTGTGGGAGACACTTGGGCCACGCCTTCCTGGATGGTACCAAAGGGATTGGCCTGTGTTCCGTCCCCGCCGACGGCGCCGGCCAGAACATAAACTTCAAAAGGATTGGGTTCAACCGTTCCGGTGGGGCCTGTCGGTCCGGTTGGTCCGGTAGGACCCGTTGGTCCGGGCTCACCGGCGGGACCTGTGGGCCCTGTGGGACCCGTCGGTCCGGTCGCTCCGGTAGGACCTGGTGGGCCACCTTCTGGTCCTGTAGGTCCGGTGGGACCAGTGGGTCCGGGTTCACCGGCGGGACCCGTCGGTCCTGTGGGGCCTGTGGGTCCGGTGGGGCCGGGTTCACCGGCGGGACCTGTGGGCCCTGTGGGACCTGTTGGTCCGGGCTCACCGGCGGGACCCGTCGGCCCGGTCGGTCCTGTCGGTCCGGTGGGGCCTTCGGCAGGATCGTCTTCAATGACGGTTAATGTGGCCGCAACAGGAACCACCGAGGAAAGGAAGATCGAGCTGGTGCTGGCATTGACCAGGGAAAGGGTGGAAGGTACGCTGGTGACGTGGATAATTCCCGTGCCGTATACTTCTCCGTTTTTGATCGGTGAGTTGCCTTCAATAAAGTCCCCCGCCTGGGATGACAAAGCAAATACGATGCCGTTTGTGGAGAAGCTGGTTTGGGTTGCAACCCACCAGTTTACCGAATACCGTCCTTCCTCCAGGAATGTGATGACTCCGGTCCCGATGTTATAGCTGATGTTTCCGTTGCTATAAGCAACGGTGTCAAAGACAAGATTTTCGCCTATATCCACGATGCCCGCGGATGTGCGTTCTATTTGAAGAGCAATGTTGCTCACATGGCTACCCCCTTTAAAAGTTGATTCATTTGAGCAGTAACCTGGCATACTGCTCCTTTTTATGTAGCATGCTGTCACTTTACATTGTATGTGACAAAAGACACTTGGTTACTGGAAGTTCGGCAACGGCATTGCATTTTATGAGGAAATGGAATACAATACAGTCATTCGGAACCTTTGCCGGCATATCGGGCGAAAGCCGGTGGCCGGAAGTCAATATCAGAATGAAGGATAACAGTCATGGATCAATTCCTTTTAAGCAACTGCACCCTCTGCCCCCGCAACTGCCGTGTGGACAGAACCGCCGGGCAGACCGGCGTCTGCGGCCAGACCGACCGGCCGGTGGTGGCCCGGGCGGCGCTCCATTTTTGGGAGGAACCCTGCCTTTCGGGCGACCGGGGCTCCGGAACGGTGTTTTTCTCCGGCTGCGGCGTGGGCTGTGTCTACTGTCAGAACCGTTCTATCGCCAAAGGCTTGGCGGGAAAAGAAATCACCGTCCGGCGGCT
Organism: Bacillota bacterium; assembly: GCA_029776465.1. Taxonomy (GTDB): domain Bacteria; phylum Bacillota; class Clostridia; order Oscillospirales; family JAKOTC01; genus JAKOTC01. The sequence continues at coordinate 4,404 of JAKOTC010000284.1, read as the reverse complement.
GGCCGACATCTTTCTTGAGCTGCAGGAAAAGCAGGCGCATAATATCAACCTGGTCACTCCCGGCCATTTTACTCCCCAGATTGTCGAAGCCATTGGCATAGCTCGAGAAAACGGTCTTCTTCTCCCCATTGTTTACAACTGCGGCGGATATGAAAAGGTGGAAACCCTCCGTCTTCTGGAGGGGCTTGTGGACATTTATCTGCCGGATATGAAATACCGCTCCTCTCAGATCGCAGCCCGCTATTCCCGCTGCGGAGACTATTTTGAGGTTGCCTCCCAAGCCATTGCCGAAATGGTGCGCCAGGTGGGCGAGCCGGTTCTGGATGAGGAGGGTATCATGCGAAAAGGGGTCATTGTCCGACATTTGGCCCTGCCGGGCTGTCTGGAGGATTCCAAGGCGGTGATCCGAACTCTCTTCGAAACCTATGGCAACAAAATTTATATCAGCATCATGAATCAGTACACGCCCATGAATACCCCGGAGATTACCCGGCGATACCCCGAACTGAACCGAAAAATAACCGATGAAGAATATGACGAGCTGGTGGATTACGCTCTTTCCCTCGGAGTGGAGAACGGCTTTATTCAGGAAGGGGAAACCGCTTCGGAAAGCTTTATTCCGGAATTTAATCATGAAGGGGTATAATTTAAGCCGATTGACAAAATTCTAATAAAGCAATCTGTTGCACCATGGTTGAAATGGAAACAGATTCATGTTACGTTATGGGAGGAATTTATGGCAAAAGTAAGGGGAACCTCCCACGTTCCCATGATTCTTGGCATCATCGGCGGCGTTCTTGGACTGCCCGGGTCGGTTTGCGCAGGCGCCTGCGCGGCCGGATTGAGCAGCCTTTCCGAAGCGGCCACCGAGGCCTCTGCCACAGCGGCCGGCAACACCTTTATGTATCTGGGTTTATTGGGGAGCATTTTGGGTCTGGTTTTCGGCATACTGGCAAAAAAGATGCCCCTGGTTTCCGGAATCTTGATGCTGGTGGCGGCCGTATTGGTTTGCATCACCCTGGTCACCTTCAGCTTTCTCAATCTTGTCACCGTGATTTTATTCATCATTGGCGGTATTTTCGCCATTGTTCAGAAAAAAGAGACGGACTGACCGATATGTTTCCGCTCATAGAGATCACAGACAGCGAATCGGTCTCGACCTATAATGTGATGGTGGGAATTGCTCTGATTGCAGCAATTCTCACCTTTTATTCCCTTTGTAAAAAGCAGAGCGTCCCCCGGGCAGAGACGGAGAACATGGCTGCTGTGATTGCGCTGACGCTTCTTTCGGCAGCCCTTTGGTCTGTCCTGCTGAATAACTTCGAACATCACCAATGGGATTTTTCCTCTCCCTCCGGTTTTGTTTCGGGTTTTACATTTTACGGCGGCCTATTGGGCGGTCTTCTGGCTGCGGTTCCGGGATGTTACCTCATCGGGAGAAAGGGGCGTTTGACCTTTACGCTGCTGGATATTCTTTCGGTATGCCTCATGCTTGGGCATGCCATTGGAAGAATCGGCTGCTTTTTGGGCGGCTGCTGCTATGGAAAACCGACCGACGGCGTGCTGGGATTGCCCTATCCCATCGGGGGAAGCTGGGTTCGGGCCTACCCTACCCAGCTGTATGACAGCGCGTTTTTGTTTTTGCTCTTTCTATACTCTAGAAAAAATGTTTCCAATGCCCTGCAGAGGTATTTGCTGTTTTACGGCTTGTTCCGGTTTTTTATTGAATTTCTCCGGGGGGATGACCGGGGGCTTTCATGGGGGCTCAGCCCTTCCCAATGGATCTCCGTTTTGCTGATCATCGCAGGCACACCCCTGACGCTCATTCGGGAAAGAAAAATCCCCTGCCGCAATAAAGGCCGGCGATTTCAAAAGTAAAGCACCTCACAGCGAGGTGCTTTTTATGTGTAAGACTTTTTGAAATCCGCTATTGCTATTTTCGCAGAGGATGTTACAATAAGATTGGTATTATTTTGACGAATTTGGAAGGCAGGTGGGTTTTTATGGAGTGTTCAATCCAGCTGAATGCGCTAAGGGTTGTGGGACGGTATGCGGCTAACTGGACAGAACCCCCGAAAAATACGGATACCCAAATGTTCTCCGACGCCCCCATGATAGGCAACGGAGACGTGGGGGTCGTCATTGGCGGAACGCCGGACAGTCTTCATTTTTATCTGGGTAAGAGTGAGTTTATCTCCCTCTCCGAAGGCGCCCAGAAGGCGATGTCCAGGCTGATTCTCTCCTTCCCCCAGATGGAGGGAGCCTCCTACCATGCCCGGCAGATGATCTCTTCCGGCAAGGTGCGGATGACCTTTCAAAAGGGAACAAGGGTCCTCGCCCTGACAAGCTGGATACAGGCCACCGATACAACTTCCAACCTGCTTTTTATCCGGATGTGGATGGCCGGGGAAGGGGAACTGGAAGCGGCGGTGACCTTTCAGCCGGGCAGGGAAAACAAGGCGCCTGCCATTCTTTTTAATGAAAAAGACCTGTTGATTCAGGATGTCAGCGCGGACGAAGCGGAGAGCGTCGACGGAGAGGAAACGGTAAAGGTTCGGTGCGCGGCAAGATTGGTGGGCGGCCAGTCCGTCTGCGAAAACCATGAACTGGCCTTTACGCTTCGGCCGAAGGATGAGGTGACCCTGGTCGTCAGCATGATGAGCAATCTGGACAGCGCGGATTATAAAACTCAAGCGGTCAAAAATGCAGAGAAGATGACACCGGGCAAAGTGGACGTGTTCGATGTGGCCCATGAAAACTGGTGGTAGGATTTCTGGAGCAAATCCTTTGTGGAAATACCCAATAAAACCATCGAGAAGCAATTTTATTTTTCCCTTTATTATCTGGCCAGCTGTATGAGAAAGGGGGAATACGCTCCGGGCCTATATGGCGGATGGGTGCTGAAAAACCCGGCCTGGGCCGGGATTGCGCCCATCAATTACAATTATCAGGCGCCCTATTATTGTCTGGTGCCCACCAATCATCTTGATCTGGCCGATAGCTATGAGCAGCAGATCCTCGACTGGATCCCCCAGGCCAAGAAAAACGCAGAGGCTCACGGCTTTCAAGGGCTTTATTTCGAAGCATACCCCAGGCGCTCCATGTTCAGCGCCCGCCGCTGGACAGGGCTGGACAATCTGAACCGGGATTGCTTTATGTGCCAGAAATCCAACGGCATCCTGGCCGCCACCCACATGATTCTGCGGTATTACCACACCCGGGACCTGGAGTATGCACGGCTTATCTACCCGGAGTTTTTGAAAGGCCTGGGGGAATTCTGGGTGGATGATCTCAAATGGGACGGAACCCGTTATGTCATTGAAAATGATTATGTCCACGAGGGTCCGGTGAACATCCTTCCCCAAACCAACCCCCTTACCTCCCTGGGGTGTCTGCGGCTGTTGTTTCAAGCCTTAATAGATATCAGCCAGGCACTTGGGGTGGACTTGGAACTGCGCCCCGTCTGGCAGGAGAGGCTGGAGAAACTGAGCCGGTTTCCCACCTTCACCCGCAACGGCCGGACCGTCTTCCGCAATCAGGAGTCCGGCACTTCGGCGGCATGGTCGAGAGAATGCGGATATGACGAGGATTTCTCGGTTTGGAGCAGCTGCTGCGCCATTCCTGAAATGGCTTTGATGTATCCGGGAAGCCAGATCGGGTTATTTAGCGACCCGGAGTTGCTAACCGTCGCGCGGGAAACGGTCGCTCAGCAGGCCAGGTGGACGGACGACAATATGACCTGTTTTTTCTATCCCTCCGCCGCCCGGGTGGGCCATGATCCCGCGGAGATTCTGGAACAGATGACCCATATGATTCAAACCAAAACCAACACCAACCTGACCTATACCTTCGGCGGGGGCGGCATCGAGAACTTTAACACGGTTCCGGCCACGCTGGTGGAGATGCTTTGCCAGTATTTCCAGGGAAAAGTGAAACTGTTTGCAAACTGGCCGAAGAATATGCCCGCCAAATTCGGAAATCTGTTGATCTACGGCAATTTTTTGGTTTCCAGCCAACTGTTGAACAACCAAGTGCAATACATAGGAATCCTCAGCAACCGGGGTGAAATCCTGAAGCTGGTGAACCCCTGGCCGGACAGGGAAGTGGTCTGCTATAGAAACGGGGAAGAGGCAGAGATTCTGTCCGGAGAGGAGTTTGATCTGCCCACCGGTAAAGGGGAGCGGATATGTCTTGCGCCCAAGGGAGTGACCTATTGGGAAATAAAAAGCCGGATGCGATAAAATAAGGGCTTGCGATTGCAAGCCCTTTTCGTTTTCTGTTGAAGCGGTTGCCGACGCTTTATTTGCAAATCAAAATGCCCCTTTATCCCATGGGGGATAAAGGGGTTTTTGGAGGTTCAAAACACAAGATCGGTTACAGATGTGAAGATCTTTTGGAATGATA
>JAKOTC010000283.1 GCA_029776465.1 Bacillota bacterium | reverse complement strand
CCCTCCGCGTCACCTTCAATGAAATTACCAAAACCGGCGTAAAAAACGGCATGGCCTCCCCCCGCAAGATCGACCATGACCTGGTGGATGCCCAGCAGACCCGCAGAATTCTGGACCGTCTGGTGGGTTATAAACTCAGCCCCTTCCTCTGGAAAAAGGTGAAAAAGGGGTTGTCGGCCGGCCGCGTCCAGTCGGTGGTTGTCCGCCTGATTGTGGAGCGGGAGCGGGAAATCCGGGCCTTCGTTCCCGTGGAATACTGGACGATTGACGCGCTGCTTACCAAAACGGATGAAAAGGGTTCCTTCAAAGCCAAATTCTATGGGGATGCCGGCGGCAAGCTGGAGCTTCATTCCCAGGAGGAGGCCGAAGCGGTTCTGCGGGAGCTGGAGAAGGGCAGCTATTCGATCAGCTCCATCAAAAAAGGGGTGCGGCAGAAGAACCCGCAGCCCCCCTTCATCACCTCCACCCTGCAGCAGGAGGCTTCCCGCAGGCTGGGCTTTCAGTCTAAGAGAACCATGCGGGCCGCCCAAACCCTCTATGAGGGCGTGGAGATTCCGGACATGGGCGCCGTGGGTTTGATCACCTATATGAGAACCGACTCGCTGCGGATTTCGGACGAAGCGGCCCAGGAGGCCGAGAACTTTATTCGGTCCACTTACGGCGCCGAATATCTGCCCCCTTCCCGCCGTGTCTACAAATCCAAAGCCAACGCCCAGGATGCCCATGAAGCCATCCGTCCCACCATGCCCTCCCTGACCCCCGCGCAGGTCAAAGAGGCGCTCAGCTATGACCAGTATCAGCTGTATAAACTGATCTGGGAGCGTTTCATGGCCAGCCAGATGGCAAGCTGTGTGATGGATACCGTTGCTGCGGATATTTCCGCCGGAAAATACATCTTTAAAACATCGGGCTACACCGTCCGTTTCCCCGGTTATACCATATTGTATGCGGACACCAAGGAGGACAGCGAAGAGGAGAATACCGCTTTGCCCCCTCTGTCCGAAGGGGAAGTCCTGAAGCTGATTCAATTGGATCATACACAAAAATTCACCCAGCCGCCCCCCCGTTACACCGAGGCCTCTCTGATCAAAACCCTTGAAGAGAACGGGATCGGGCGCCCCTCCACCTATGCTCCCATCATCAGCACCATTGTGGCGCGGGAATATGTGGAGCGGGAGGGCAAAACCTTCAAGCCCACCCCCCTTGGCGAAGCGACCAATGAACTGATGGAAAAGCATTTTGCCGGCATTGTGGATGTGGACTTTACGGCCAACATGGAAAAGAGCCTGGATGAGATCGGCGAGGGCCGTCAAAAAATGCTGCCGGTTTTGAAGAGCTTTTACAGCGAATTCGATGAGACGTTCCAGAAGGCCGAAAAGGAGATGGACGGAACCAGAATCAAGGTTCCGGCCATTGAAAGCGATGTGATTTGTGAGAACTGCGGCCGCAGGATGGTGATTAAAAGCGGGCGGTTTGGCAAGTTCCTGGCCTGCCCCGGTTTCCCCGAGTGCCGCAATACCAAGCCCATTGTCACCGAGACCAAAGGTCTCTGCCCCAAGTGCGGCGGTAAGATGCTGCTGAAAAAATCCAAGACCGGCCACAATTACTATGGCTGCGCCAACTATCCGTCCTGCGACTTTATGACATGGGATGAGCCCATCGCCGACCTTTGCCCCGATTGCGGCGCAACCCTCTTTAAAAAGAAGGGCAGGGACGCGAAGCTCTACTGCGCAAAAGAAAACTGCGGATATGAAAAGACCCTGACAAGGCGTAAAAAAGAGGAAGAGATCGTGGAGAGCGACCTGGAGCTGGACGATCTTCCCATAGCTTCTTCGGAAGAAAAGGAGAAGAAGGCGGCCAAATCCACGTCCAAAGGCACGAAAACCGCCAAGAGCACCAAGACGGCCAAGGCTGCCAAGACTACTAAGACTACGAAAGCCAAATCCGCTTCCAAGGCCTCCGCGGAAGAAGGCGAAGCCGAAAAGGCTGTCAAAACAACCAGAAAGACAAAGACCGTGAAAGCGGCCGAAACCGCCGAAGAGGCCCCTGAGAAGAAAACAAGAACGAGAAAAACGGCCAAATCCAAAGCCGAGGAAAAGGAGCCGGTTAATGTCTAGCATCACCATTATCGGCGGAGGGCTGGCAGGCTGCGAGGCGGCCTGGGCCGCTGCATCCCGGGGCGTTCAGGTTCGGCTGGTGGAGATGAAGCCGGTGCGCTTTTCGCCGGCCCATAAAAGCCCTCTGCTGGCCGAGCTGGTCTGTTCAAACTCCCTGAAGGCCAAACGCCTGGAATCCGCCGCGGGACTGTTAAAGGCGGAGATGAGACAGATGGGCTCCCTCCTCCTCCAGGCCGCCGATCTGGCGGAGGTGGATGCGGGAGGTGCGTTGGCGGTGGACCGGGATATTTTTTCCCGGGTGGTCACCGAAAAGATCCGAAGCCACCCCAATATCCAACTGGTCAGCCAGGAAGCCCAGTCCATTCCCGAGGGTATTGTCCTATTGGCCGCCGGACCCCTTTGCGAGGGTGCGCTGGCCGAGGAGATTCGCAAACTGACCGGCGGCTTCTTCTCCTTCTATGACGCTGCCGCCCCCATTGTGGCCGCGGACAGCGTGGATATGAAGATCGCCTTTTTTGCCTCCCGCTACGGGCGGGGCGGGGATGATTATATAAACTGCCCGATGAACAAAGAGGAGTATACTGCCTTTTATCAGGCCCTGATCGGGGCCGAGATCGCTCCCCTCCACGGCTTTGACAAAGTCTCCCCCAAAGTCTACGAGGGATGCATGCCGGTGGAGGTGATGGCCCGCCGGGGAGAGGACACCCTCCGGTTCGGCCCCCTCAAACCGGTGGGGCTGACCGATCCGAGAACCGGGCGGCGTCCCTGGGCGGCGGTTCAGCTTCGAAAGGAAAACGCCGAAGGAAGCCTCTACAACCTGGTGGGCTTCCAGACCAATTTAAAGTTCGGCGAGCAGAAGCGGGTGTTTTCCATGATTCCCGGCCTTGAAAACGCCGAATTTGTCCGGTACGGGGTAATGCACCGCAACAGCTTCATCGATTCCCCGCGGCTTCTTTCCCCCGACCTCTTCCTGAAAAAGGATCCCCGCATTGGTTTTGCCGGGCAGATTTCCGGGGTGGAGGGGTATATGGAATCGGCGGCCAGCGGGATTGTTTGCGGCATCAACGCCGTGCGGAAGCTGAGGGGAGAAAAGCCCCTGGTTCTGCCCCGGGAGACCATGATCGGAAGCCTGCTTTCCTATATCACCGACCCGACGGTTGAGAAATTTCAGCCCATGGGGGCCAATTTCGGCATTCTGCCCCCCCTGGAGGAGCCGGTGCGGGATAAAAGCCTTCGGTATCAGGCGCTGGCAGAACGCGCCATGAGCATTATGAAAACCCTTGATTTTCAGTAAACAGCAAGCCCGAGAAAAAAAGCGAAAGGATCGATTCCTATGAAAATATTGGTCGACGCTTTTGGTGGGGACAAGGCCCCCGAGGAAATTTTAAAGGGCTGTCATCTGGCCGCCGCAGAGTTTGGCAGCAGGATCGGACTGGTGGGCGATGAGGAATGGATTACCCGGGAGGCCAAGCGTCTGGGGATTTCTCTGGCCCCCTTCGACATCCATCATGCGCCCGACCGGCTCACCATGGAGGACGATCCCGCGGAAATCCTGCGGTCACTGGCGGATTCCTCCATGGCCGTGGGCTTAAAGCTGCTGGCCGCCGGCGAGGGGGATGCCTTCCTGTCGGCGGGCAACACCGGTGCCCTGGTGTTCGGCGCGACCTTTCTGGTCAAACGGCTGGAGGGCGTCAAGCGCCCCGCTCTGGCGGTGGCCGTGCCCTGTGAAAAAGGGTGCTATTTGTTGTTGGACGCAGGCGCAAACTCGGAATGCCGCCCCGAACATCTGATGCAGTTTGCCATCATGGGTTCCGTCTATGCTGAAAAAGTGCTTCAGATTCCCTCTCCCTCGGTGGGGCTGGTCAATGTGGGGGAAGAGGAACATAAGGGGACCGAGCTGACCAAAGAGACCTTTAAACTGTTGAAAGAATTTGAGGGGCTCCGCTTCGTGGGAAATGTGGAGGCGCGGGATCTGCCCGCCCGCAAATGCGATGTGGCGGTTGCCGACGGATTTACCGGCAATATTGTGCTGAAGCTGACCGAGGGTCTGGCTTCCACCCTCTTCAATTCGGTGAAAGGGGTCTTTACTCACAGCGCCAAGACCAAGCTGGCGGCCGCGCTGGTGTATGAGCAGATGAAAGTGCTGAAAAAGCAGTTTGATTATACCGAGTACGGCGGAACCCCTCTTTTGGGAATCGCCAAGCCTGTGATCAAGGCCCACGGCAGTTCCAATGCGATTGCCATTAAAAACGCGGTCCGCAAAGCCGAGCTGTTTGCAGGCACCGGCGTTATTGACGAGATCGGCAAGTATATCAATAAAACTCACGGAAAGGGATGAGTTTATGGAATATTATCCCGAAGAATTTGAAGAAAAACTGGGCCACCGGTTTAAAGACCGCGGGCTTTTGATTCAGGCGCTGACCCATTCCTCCTGCGCTCACGAAATGGGAGACATCTCCCTCTCCAACGAGCGGCTGGAGTTTTTGGGGGACGCCATATTGGATTTTGTGGTTTCCGAGCTGTTGTATAAGGAATACAGCGATGTCCAGGAGGGTATGATGACCGAGATGCGGGCGGCTGTCGTCTGCGAAAAGGCCCTCTCTGACTATTCCAAAACCCTCAATTTGGGCAACTATATTATGCTGGGCCGGGGAGAGGCGCACACCCAGGGAAACGAGCGCGCCTCCATTTTGGCGGATACCTTCGAGGCCATTGTGGCGGCCCTTTATCTTGACGGGGGGATCGAGGTGGCCTCCAACTTCATCCTGCCCTTTGTCCGTGCCCGGTTAAAGACCGTGAAAACCAAGGGCATCGGGGATTACAAAACCGCCCTGCAGGAGATTATCCAGCGCAACAAGGGCGAAATGCTGACCTACCGGCTGGTGGAGGAAAGCGGCCCTCCCCACAACCGCCACTTTGTGATGGAGGTTCTGCTGAACAGCAATGTGATCGGCCGGGGAGAAGGGCACAGCAAAAAGGAAGCGGCACAAAACGCCGCCATGGAAGCCCTGGAACTGATGGGCTGCCTGTAAAAGATATTCGCTTTGGAGAGAAAGAGGAAAATCAAAGGGAGGAAACCCCGTGCTGTTGAAATCGGTCGAGCTATTCGGTTTTAAATCCTTTCCTGACCGCACCAAACTGAACTTTGAAAAGGGGATTACCGTTATTATCGGCCCCAACGGCTGCGGTAAAAGCAATATCAGCGACGCGGTGCGCTGGGTGTTCGGCGAGCATTCCACCCGCGCCCTCCGGGGCAAAAAGATGGAGGACGTGATCTTCAACGGCGCCTCCGACCGATCCCAGGCCGGGTATGCCGAGGTTACCCTGACGCTGGATAACGCTGACCGCGCTTTGAATGTGGACAGCGATGAGGTGTCCATCACCCGCCGTCTCTACCGCAGCGGGGAAAGCGAATACCTGATCAATAAAAAACAGGTCCGCATGAAGGATATTCTAGAGACCCTGATGGACACCGGAATGGGTCTGGACGGCTATTCTCTCATCGGACAGGGCAAGATTGCCGAGATTATCTCCGCCAGGAACGAAGAGCGCCGGGAGATTTTCGAGGAGGCGGCGGGGATCGCTAAGCACCGCTACCGCCGGGAGGAAGCCGAGCGCAGCCTAGAAAGGCGGGGGAGAACCTGGTTCGGCTG
>JAKOTC010000282.1 GCA_029776465.1 Bacillota bacterium | reverse complement strand
TTCATATGGAAGAGGGCGAAGGAGCCTAAAATCCATTTTATTTTTTCCCCACCGACGACGACGCGAAAAACGAAAAAGGTGGTAGGCCGCCCATCTAAAATTGCCTCTAAATGCTTTCTGACCAGGTCGTGGTCCTGTTCATAAATAATCTCCCAGGGCGAGAGCTTGCGTATCTGACCAGGTGTCATCCCGACGGCTTCGGAGAAGGCCTTATTGGCGAAGATAACTTTCCCCTCCTCGATGATGCACGTACCGAAGGGGGAAGTGGTCAGCATGATTTGAATGAATTCATTGAGTTCCCGGGTCTGTTTGACCGCGGTGGAGAACTGCAGACGCAACTGTTCGTTTTCTTTCAGCTCGTTGTTCAATTGCTCCTGAAGGCTGGTCTGGTTGCTTTTTGTTTTTTCCATTTTCCCGGGAGTGGTCATCTTTATTGATATTTTCCTGATCTTTTATTTGGATGGCAACCCGCCCATGGGCCTTATTTTGTAAACAATCGTCAAACAGGCGCCCGGCACCCTTCCCGCTTCCCTTTTTGGCGGAATGCGGGAAGGCGGGCACGTTCGCTTATTTCAGTTTACTGTATATTTTTGTGGATATAAACAGTTAAATCTCCCATGCGGTTTGTGTAGCTGCCATATTCATTGTCATACCAGCCGAATATTTTCGCGTGGACGACCGGTACCTGTAACGTTTTGTCAGCTACGGAGTCAAGCAGAGCCGGAGGCAGCGAAGGTATCTGCGACAGGTCAACAGGAATGAAAGCAGTTCTGGTGTGGTTGAACTGGCCTTCAATGACCACGGCTGCATCTTCTCCGATCAGGTCCGTGGAAACATTTTGCTGCATGGTAAAACGAACCAGCGGATTGTCCTGCGCGGCTTTTTCATAGATGGCATTTAGTTTTTTGGTGTCGATGCTGGCTGCCTCCCCCCCTTTTTCCTGGCGCGCCTGGAAAGTTGCGTTGAGCACGATCAGTGACAACGTGTTGGTCGGTACACGGATGGAATCGCCCATAAAACCGATATTTTTTACTTCGGGAATGACCTCGGCCAGGGCTTTGGCCGCGCCGGTGGAGGTCAGAATAATGTTGTTCAAGATGCTCCTTGTTTTGCGAATATCTTTTTCCCCCGCCTTGGGTAATTTGTCCAGCACGGTTTGGGAATTGGTCACAGCGTGGATGGTGGACATGGAGGCAGTCAGAATCACGCTGGTTTCCTCATTCTCAAGAAGAGGTTTTACCATGTGTGCCAGCCCCGTTGTGGTGCAGGAGGCGGCCGAAACGAGCAGATGTTTTTTGGGGTTGAAGGCGGTGTGGTTGATGCCATAGATGAGAGTTGTCGTGTCCTCTGGGGTTTCCAGCGACTTGTTTTTAATCTTGAAGGGCGCGGAATGAATCACCACCTTCGCCCCGCCGTTCAAATGGCCGCGAATGGAGCCCTTTTTGTCATCGGCCGGCACGGTTGGGTCTTTGAAAGAGCCGCTGCAATCCACGACCACATCCACACCATACTGGCGCCAGGGGATGTTGAGCGGGTTTCTCTGTTCGCGCAGCACCGTGACCGGTATGCCGTCCACAAGCAGTTTGCCGCTTTTTTCATCAACGATCTTTACGCAGGGTTGGGCTTTATGGCCGTAGAGGAACCGGTGCAGCAGACCGTAGGTGGCATCTGCCTCAATCAGGCGGGCGATGGTTTCCATCCCCATACCGACGTCGCGCCCCTGGTTCACGACGATTTCCTTAAAGTATTTCCTGCCGACGTGATGCCAGAGAGTGAGTTTACCGATGCGTCCCAGGCTGTTGATCCCCAGTACCGGTAAATTACTTTCCTTTGTTTTGCCTTTAGTCATGATTTGTATCCTCCTTAACCCTCATCAATGAGGGTGTGATTTTTGCCATGAGGGGAGTGGGACGGAGTGCAAAGCTGCAGCCCGAAAATTTTGGTGGAAGGTTCGGATCTAAAAAAAGGACAAAAGAGATATCCATGTATAATTTGCGCCTCTTGGAAAGACCGCGCAATGGTTACAGCAAACTTCTCACAAAGTCAAGGATTGAGTGCATTAAACAAATGATATCAATAACATCACCTGTGTCCGCTCGTGTGCCGATTCCCAGAGCACAGCTCGGCGTTCCCCGGTTGAACGATCATCAGTAGTTTGAGCGTCGCACGGCCGGATAAACAATTTGCCGCCTTGATTACACCTGGTGGCTGCACAAAGACAGGAATGAAAGCCATGGTTAAACGTGGACTTAAGGCGATCCATCCGGCAGTCGGCCGGCGGGCGGCATCCGGATTATCGTCAGGAGCGGCCGCGGGCAACCTGACCGATGTCCCTCCATGCGGCTCATAAAAAAGAACATAAATTTGTGTACGGTCTGCACCTCACGCCCGGTTTCAATTTTTTTCTAGGCCCTCATTCCCGCGGAGCGCTTCAGAGCCTCGATACGGTCATCCAGCGGAGGATGCGTCATAAAGAGAATTTTGAGGCTGTTTC
>JAKOTC010000015.1 GCA_029776465.1 Bacillota bacterium | reverse complement strand
GGGTTTCAGTTGCCCCTCCCGGTTCAGCTCGTCCATCATCATCGGGATGCTTGCGGCAGAATTGTTGCCTGTTCGGTCAATAATGGTTTTAATTTTCTCACGGGGGATTCCCAGTTTTACACGGGCGGCTTCAATGATGCGAATATTGGCCTGATGGGGAAGGAACCAGTCGATTTCCTCTGCAGTTAACCCGGCCTCATGGATTGCGGCGGTCATTTCGGTGGTCAGCGCATTAACAGCGAATTTATAAACCTCCTGCCCGTTCATATACAGATAAGAAGGCGGATGCTCCATTTCATGGAAGGGATTGTTCCCCATCACATGAGGGATATTCAAAACCTCCCGATTTCCTGAAGCCGAAAGCCGAATGGACAGCAGATTTTCTCCCGGTTCAATCACCACGGCCGCGGCTCCGTCGCCAAACAGCACACAGGTGGACCGGTCGGTCCAATCCACCAAATGAGACATGGCTTCCGCGCAGACGATCAGAATTTTTTTAGCGCGCCCCCGGGCAAAGTATCCGGCGGCCACATCCAGCGCGTAAATAAATCCCGAACAGGCGGCATTCAGGTCAAGCGCAGGGCAGCTTGCGCCCAAGCGTTCTTGTATGATGCAGGCTTGGGAGGGAGTGATAAAGTCTCCCCGGATGGTGGCACAGAGGATAAAATCCATTTCAGAAGCGGAGACTCCTGCCGATTCCAGCGCTTTCTGCCCCGCCTCTGCCGCCAAATCAGAGAGGCTTTCGGTGGTGCAGAGGTGCCGCTGGCGGATGCCGGTGCGGGTGGAAATCCATTCATCACTGGTTTCCATAATTCTGGACAGGTCTTCGTTGGTTTTGATGCAACTTGGCAGCGCACTGCCGGTTCCGATGATCTTCAGCATGTGGAATTCCTTTCTCAAAGGCGGCGGGGAAAGGTGGTTATTGGTCCAATGTATCCAGGCGCTGGCGGAAAAAAGCGTTCATCTTGGTGATGCCGGACATCATAGCCTGCTTTTCGCTTTCTGTCAGCCCCTCTGAAACCTTTCTCACCATATTTTCATGGAAATAGCGGTGGGCGGCATCGATTTTACGCCCCGACCGGGTCAAAATCACATAGACCTCTCGGCCGTCACCTTCATATTTGACTTTGGTCACATGTCCCTTTTTGACCAGCTTGTTAATCCCAACAGTGACGGACGGCAGGGTGATGTCCAAATCCTCTGCCAGGCTGCTGATGGTTCGGCCGCGGGAGCCCCCTTTCCCCACTGCTTCAATCATGTGCATTTCGCTGATGGAGAGGTCGATTTTGCTGCTTTTCAGCATCCGTTCCTCAACCTTTAAAATGGTTCTAAAGGCTTCAACGATCAAGTCATTTAGCCTGACTGCAAATTCGTCCATATAATCCTCCTAAAAACTTCGCCGTATCGGGCGAAAAAAGCATTAGATTATCTAACTAATTTTATAGGAATTATCTGGACTTGTCAAGCAGCATCTGTCGCATTGCTGTCACACAGGCGGAGGAAAGAGCCCATTCGCGTCCTTTTTCATAGGCGGATAGATTGATTTTGCAAAGGCCGGGTTTGTCATGAAACACCTCTTCCATGGCTTTGGCGGCGGCCGTGTGGGAGAGGGCTCCGGTCAATTCCAGAAAAGCGCCCATCATAATGGTGTTTCCCACCCGGGTGTTGCCCAGCTAGGCAGCCAATTCGCTGCAGGGGATATATAAAGTGCAGACGTCTTGGCGTCGGACGGGGATATCCACCAGAGAGCTGTTGACCAAAATCAGCCCTCCGGGTTGAACCGAGGGGACAAACCTGGCCAGAGAGGGCGTGCTTAGGGCCATTAAACAGGTGGGCTCTGTAACCACCGGGGAGCCTATGGGTTCTCCTGAAAGAATCACGCTGCAAAATGCCGAGCCTCCCCGCATCTCAGGGCCGTAAGAGGGCAGCCAGCTGACCTCCTTTCCCTCCATCAGGCCGACTTGAGCCAGAAACCGGCCCATGGATAACACACCCTGCCCGCCGAATCCGGTAATTAAAATCTCATGGGTCATCCGGACGGACCTCCTTTGTCTTTAAATACCCCCAGGGGATAAGCGGGGATCATTTTTTCTTCCACCCAGGCCAGGGCTTCAACCGGTGCCAGCCCCCAGTTGGTAGGACAGGCAGAGAGCACTTCAACCAGATTGAGCCCTGCCCCCTGGACTTGATATTCAAAGGCCTTTTTAATGGCTTTTTTCGCCTTCAGAACATGTCGGACATTATGAACCGAAACACGTTCGATATAATAGGCGCCTTCCAGTGTGGCGAGCATTTCGCTGACCATCAGGGGAAAACCGCAGTGGCCGGTATCCCGTCCCAGAGAGGTGGTTGTTGTTGTCTGGCCGGGTAAACTGGTGGGAGCCATTTGCCCCCCCGTCATCCCATAAACTGCATTGTTGACGAAAATCACTGTGATTTTTTCACCCCGCGCAGTGGCGTGAACAATCTCCCCTATCCCGATAGAAGCCAGATCTCCGTCGCCCTGATAAGTGAAGACCACCCGGTCGGGCAAAACTCTCTTAATGCCCGTGGCCACTGCCGGCGCCCGCCCATGGGCGGCCTGCTGCATATCGCAGTTGAAGTAATCGTATGCGAAAACCGCGCAACCCACCGGGGCGACCCCTATTGCCCGATCCAGCAGTCCCAGTTCCTCCAGGGATTCACCGATCAGGCGATGAATGATCCCATGGGTGCAGCCGGGACAATAATGAAGGGCTTTGTCGGTTAATCCTTGGGTTTTGGCAAATACCACCGCCATCTTTTGAATCATATCCTTTCATAGGGCGTTTTTACCTTTCACAACAGGTGTTCGAGTTATATCCACAAGGCAGCTTAAAGTTTTTTCAATTTTTATCTCTTTCTGAAGGGCGAGAGCTTTATCAACGATTTCCCGCCAGGAGGGCACAACGCCCCCGGTACGCCCGTAAAACTCTACCGGGATCCTCCCGTTCATCGCCAGCCGAACATCCTCCACCATCTGGCCGCAGCTCATTTCCACCGTGAGAACCAGCTTTGCCTGCGGGGCGCAGCTTGCAAGTTGAGCGGAGGGAAAGGGCCAGAGGGTGATGGGGCGGAAAAGCCCTGCCGCAATCCCCTGTTTTCGCAGCTCCACCACCGCTTTTTTGGCGATGCGCGCGGCGGTTCCATAGGCCGCAATTAAAATCTCCGCATCTTCTGTGAAGGTTGACTCAAAGCAGGTCTCTTTTTGAGCGACAATCTTATATCGCT
>JAKOTC010000281.1 GCA_029776465.1 Bacillota bacterium | reverse complement strand
CCGCCAGGATTGTTTCCATATACCTGCGGGTGTTTTTATCGTCATCCACCACTAAAATACGAACCATACTCACATCTCCTGCACTTGAAGCGCCCGCCGGGCACAACACTTCCCGCCGGCCGCCCCCGCAAGGAGGAACGCGAAAGCCCGGCGTTTTTTATTATGGTTTCCATTCCAAACCAATGTATCACGTTTTCAAAGGCTTTGTCAAGTGCGCCCCTCCCGACAAGCCCCTCCCCTTCTCCGGCCGAATCGAGGCTCTGCCGGCTTTGCCGGGCCAAAATAAAAAACCTCGGACACCTGGCGGGTCCGAGGCTTTTTAATGGACATCGGGATTGGAAAACATGAGCACCGTATGGAGCCCCGCGGGGGATGTCAGCTCCAGCTCCCCGTACAGGCAGACGGGCAACTGCCGGTTGTCCTTAAACCGCTTATCAGGACCTCCCGATTTATTTACATACTTCCAGGTCTGACCCACAATCCGGGCATCCGTGGGAACGGGGCCGCTCTCCACAAACCGGGTGGTATGGGCGTGGCTGGCGATATCGCTGTAATGGAGGGCGCCGACCTTGCTCCCCTGGATAATAAAGAGTTTGTCAGGGAGAAATAAAAGCGTTTCCCTTCCCGTTTTGAAGGAGGCGACCCGGACATTGGTTCTGAAAGGAAAAGGGGGGGTGGTGGAAACAGCGCAGACACTGCGGTTCACGGTGTTTCCGGCGCCGGCGGCGTATTTTCGGTCTATGACCCTGCTGGTTTGGGTGACCCGCCACACCTTGGCGCACCGGGTGATCCGGATCAGCGGATCCATCCTTTGATCCACCTCGGACTGCCGGTCCTCGTCAATCTCATACTCCAAATCAATCCTGCCCTTGGTGCGCACATAGAGCATCATTGAGGCAAACCCGGCCGCAAAAATCCAGAACAGAGGATACCCCAAACCCAGCAGAAGGGTAATCCACAACCCGATGGTGAACAGCTTCATCAGTTTCAGCGCCCGGCCGGCAGAGGCAAGCATCTCCTCTAATCCCTCGGAGACCAGCTTGGAAGCCTCCTGATTGGCTATCACCTGGGTGTCGTAATGGTTGTTGCCGGGTGCAGGCTGCCAGGCCCTCCCCCGACCCGGGGCATACCCGCCGCGCTTCCCGGTTTCCTGAACATAGGATATCCCCGTGCCCGGGAGGGAGACCGTTCTCCTGGTCGTGCCCCTCGCGGTTTTGGTGATGCGAAACCCCTTGACACCCCAGCTATACCCAATCCCCGACTTGCTGAGATTAATGCGAAAGCCCCCGCCAAGATGAATACTCTTTCGGTATCGAAATCCCATATTATCCCCTCAACTTACGGCCCAATCCGTCCCTAAAAACCTATATGATGATTTATTTTGTCCCATATATCGAAAATTAAAATAGCCTATAACGGATATAAGGCAATTTAGCTTAATTTGTTAACTGCTGTTTGCCATCAGTCCCGGCTTATTACAGACAACATCCCCTCAGCCATTACGGCGAGGGGCGCTGTATCGTTGGATTATTTCTAAAAAATCATTGCTGTGTAATCTTTATTACGGGAGCGGGTTTCGCCGGTTTCTGTCGAATACTCCATAACACGAAATCTATTTTTTTAACTGGGGTTAGTTTTACATCAGGGTATATACTATCAAACAACTTTAAAATATCCTTCGCATTCTGGGTTTCCAAATATTCACTATACCATTTTACAATATGATAGTATAATTTTATCGTCTCTTGAAGCCTATTCTCCTTATAGTATGCTGGTGGCCTTAATCCCAGATTCTTTAGTACTATAGAATCCCAAACAGGCATATTGGGATCAATTTTCCTTTCACCCTGCCCCTCTAACAAAAGGGAGTAAGCCTCAAAGCTTGCTCCCTTATATTGAGCATAAAAAACAAGCGGCCATAACTTGCATTGGTTATGACCGCTCGATATAGCTGCCGTGACCCCTTTTTTTGCGAACGGGGATTTATATATCCTTTTCCCGCTTCTTTGTGATGGTGTACTGGACGATGTTGGTCCGGCAATCTCTGTAAGCTTTGGAGGCCTGAATGAGCAGACGCGGCTGCCCGGGCATATGAGCGATAACGTTATTGGAATAAGAGCCTGCGCCGCAGCCCGGCTTTTTCATGAATAAATAAGTCCCTTCGTCCCATTGCTTTCCGTCGGGCGAGGTGTAGAGAACAAAATTCTCCGCATTCTCTCCGAAGCTTCCGCTTCGGCCATGCATGAAATAGCGATCCTCAAAGTACACAATCTGCGGGTTGCGGATCTTCTTGGCGAAAAAGATTCTGCGGGGAGTGCCCCAGGTCCGTCCCTCATCGCTGCTTTCAAGGAACTTCAGGTTGTGTTCATCCAGCTCGTCATAGATATAGACCATGAGCCGGTTGTCGGGCGTGAAGACAAAGTTCCCGTAAAAGCAGTGCTTGGTGCTCTGGAAAGGAAGAACGCTGCGCAGTTGAAAGGTTTTCCCGTTATCGGTGCTCACATAGAGCCGGTATTGATGCTCCTGAAGGTGAGCCACCCCCGGAAGCTCCGGATTGGCAAAGAACAGAACATAAATGACGCCGTTATGGATGCAGGCATCATAAATCCATCCCGGTTCACGGACAAACACCTCGCACTCGGAGAAGGTTTCCCCGCCGTCATGACTGTATGCGATTTGGGGCTCATAGTAAGGTTCCCAGATATGCCCGTTGGTCAGCATATCGCAGGTGAGATAAAAGAGTATGATCTCGTTTTCGGAGGGGCTGACTGCTTTTTCACACATCATCGTACGACCGCATCCGCTGTCGAAAAGGCGCTTGCTGTTGGGCTCGATGATCGGGTCCGACCAGGTCTTCCCCCCGTCCAACGAGCGCTTGTATTCCATCCACCCGTGCCCGGAGTGGCCTTTTAATTGCTGGTCTTCATCCGAACAGTTGGGATAGAAAGCAAGCACTTTACCGGGCGCGTACTCCACCATGGCGTGTCCCATATGTCCGGAGCGGGAAGCCGGCTCGTGATTTACGAACATTTCCCCCTCGTTCGGCGTATTCGCGGGAAAAATATCAAATGACAATTGCCAGTTTTCCATTGAACGATCCTCTCCTTTTGAATGCTGCCTCGCAGTCATGAATCCGCGGAACATCTTATTCAATCAGTATAAAGCACATCCAACAAACCGTCAATATCTTTTGCTCAAGATTTCGGCCGCTCATGAAAGAACCGGCGAAAGCTGCCCCCCTCGTCGCGCCGATATATTTCAATGCATCCCGTTGATATAAGTTGACTTCATTGGCAAACTACAGTATATTGTATTAGGCAAATGATATTCGACATATAAATCATACAGGAGGATATATTCCGATGAATAGAAAAAAGGTCGTGGGCTTCGGCGACTATCTGCTCAGGTGCAATACGGAGGGGAATCTGCGCTTTTTGCAGGCGGATCGTTTTATCATAGGATATACGGGAGCGGAAGCCAATGTCTGCGTATCGCTGGCGCATATGGGGGTGCCCTCGGAGTTTGTGACCCGTCTGCCGGAAAACCCGATTGCAGACTGCGCCGTCTCCGAGCTTCGGCGCCACGGCATAAAAACCGATCACATCGTCCGCGGCGGAGAGCGCATGGGGGTCTTTTATTTGGAGAAGGGCGCTTCGCAAAGGCCTTCTGCGATTGTTTACGACCGTAAATTCACCTCCATCTCGGAGGCCCGTCCCGAGGATTTCGACTGGGACAATATCTTCCGGGACGCTTCCTTTTTCCATCTTTGCGGCATCACCGCCGGTTTGGGGGAGCAGAGCCCCGAAGTCTGCCTTGCGGCGATGAAGAAAGCCCGGGAATACGGCGTAACGGTGAGCTTCGATTTCAACTACCGCTCCAAAATGTGGACCCGCGAAAAGGCGGGAAAGGTTTTCGCCCAGCTGCTTCCCTATGTGGACGTCCTCACGGCCGGAGCGGAAGACATTCGTGATTTTCTGGGAGTCCCGTGGGATGAACAGGAAACCGTCGACGGAAAACTGACCCCCGACGGTTACAGGCATCTGCTGAAGGAACTGTGCGACACCCGCCCCTTCAAGGCCGTGGCTTCCACCATGCGCGAAAACCGGTCGGCCAGCGATAACAGCTGGTCCGGGGTGCTCTATATGGACGGGCAGACATATTTTTCGAGAAAATATGAGATTCATCTGGTAGACCGCATCGGCGGGGGCGACTCATTCTGCGCCGGGCTCTTGTATGGGCTGTGGGCCGGCTTTGACGCCCAAAAAACCGTGGAGTATGCAACCGCAGCCTCCTGCCTCAAGCATACCATCGAAATGGATATGAACCTTTCCGGCGTGGATGAGGTCCTCACGCTCATGAACGAAGGCGGAAGCGGAAGAATCAGCAGATAAAGGCATCGCCTTCACATGGTTAAGTAAATTAAAGCACTCTTGATATTTACCTCCTTCAATTTATACTATAACTAATAAGCACATAATTAGCAAATTTGTAAATCTTCCGATAGCACTTCATCCAACAACTCAGCCTGGAAACAACAGCTGAAACGGCGCAACCTTATCTAAACATCTTCTTTAAGAAGTCTGTTTATTCTGCTGTTAAAACTATCATCCTTTCCTTCCCTATAGATTGCTATAGTTACTTCATGCTCATAATTAAAATCGCAAATATGAGAATGGTCACCCCAATTTTTTTTAGAAAGCATTCTTTCAAGTTCATCCTTTAATTCCGATGCTTCACTTGGTGTCAGCAGTAATAAAATATTCTTAATTGCTCTATCAGATTCTTGGTCAAGAATTCTCATAAACATAATCCCTCTTTAAAATTAATTATGCGGAATATCCATGGTATTAACCTCAGTTTTGCCAATCCCATTGTATGCCTCTGCCGGAGTTCCCCTGGATATTTATTAATAATTTACTTCATATAGTAACAAAGTGTCAGCTGATAACTTTACAAAGCTGCCCAATTCAAGGGGCGCTCCTTTTGTTTCAATTGATATAAT
>JAKOTC010000280.1 GCA_029776465.1 Bacillota bacterium | reverse complement strand
TCAGTTTACAGCGACGAAGGTGTTCAATTCAAAACGGCCGAGGTGTTCAAACCCGCCGCCGTATTCATCAAGTACACCCGGCACCAAACAGATTATTATTACAACTGTTGAAGGTGTAACCGGCGGTTTTACCGTTGAGGTAAGAAATCCTTAATTAATTGATGGCGAGTACATTTAAAAAGTGAACCTAAGTGCAACCTAAACTTAAAAAAACACAGCAAAACACCATATACAGGGATTTTTCTTCAAGAATCCACTGTATATGGTGTCCTTTTGGTGGAGGCGGGGGGAGTCGAACCCCCGTCCGAAAGTTCATCCACACGAACTTCTCCGGGCGCAGTCAATTATTAGGATTCCCCACGCTTGCCATCAATTGACAGACAACAAACGCCGGTAGCTTCATCAGTTTCTGACGGCCGGCAAAGCTTATGACCGTTCAGATGGGCTGCTTACCGACGCCCCTATTCAGGCCGCAGCACTCCTGAAGGGACGGCTGCTTAGATTAAACTAAGCAGCAATAGCTACGCTATTGTTGTTATTTAATTTATTGTGCGGTGTTTTAAGAGAGCTCGCATCTCTGCCCGCTGTTCGTACTTCAAAACCCCCGTCGAAACCTTTACGCCCCCATGTATGGAGAAATAAAATAGGGCTGAAGAACTTCAGCCCTATTATTATAACACGATAATGAACTTATAGCAAGTATTCTGTTTACCAAGTCTGACAGAAATTACAACTTTATTTCAAAACCCAGTTCTTTCAGGAAGCCCACCGCCAGATCAATCCACTCTGCAATTCTCGGGCGACGCATATGCTCTTGCTGAAGATTAGAGGTTTTTTCATTGCACAGAGAAAGCCCATGAGAACCGCTTCTGTAGATATGCAATTCAAACGGAACTCCGGCTTTTCTCAACGCGGAAGACATTAACAGCGCGTTTTCAACCGGTACAGAACCATCGTCCGCAGTGTGCCAGATAAAAGTGGGAGGAGTATCTTTTGTCACTCTTTTCTCAAGGGAGAACATATCGGGGTCTAAGCCTTGTCCGCCGTTGAGATTGGTCATGCTGCCCTGATGGGCAAACTCGCCGGAGGTAATGACAGGATAGCACAGCACCAATGCATTGGGCTTATTCTCCCCTGCTTCAATTCCCAATTTCTCGGCAATCATGGGTTGATTCCAATCGGTTCCGATATGAGCGGCCAGATGTCCTCCGGCCGAAAAACCCGTGACCGCGATTTTCTCGGTATCCACATTCCATCGATCCGCATTCCGTCTGGCCAAAGCCACGGCAGCCGATACTTCTAAAAGTTGCATGGGATATCTGCCTACAGGCGCAACCGAGTATGTAAGAACCAGAACTGTAAATCCGGCTTCCAAATAGCGGAGGGCTACCGGCTCGGATTCCCGGTCAGACACAAAACCGTAACCGCCGCCCGGACAGACCACCATGGTGGGATATCTGCGGGAAAGGTTAATCTCTTTGGAGTTTTCTCTGGCGTAAACCTTAACAGTCGCTTCCTCGCCAATCGGGGCATCGGGGAAAACGGACTTCAGTTTAATGACTTCGTAGATCATTGGAATCATTGCCTCCTATCTTTCATGGCACGGCTCATGTCGCGTTTGGCATCCCGTCTGGCCATATCTTCTCGTTTATCGTAAATCTTTTTGCCCTTGCATAAACCCAGGTGGACCTTGATCTTCCCTTCCTTAAGATAAAGGGAAAGCGGAATCAATGTCAGCCCTTCCTGCTTCACCTGACCCATCAGCCGCATGATCTCCCGTTTGTGCATCAGCAGCTTGCGTTCACGAAGAGGATTACGATTAAAAATGTTCCCTTTTTCATAAGGGCTCACATACATTCCTTTAATGAAAAGTTCGCCCTCATCAATATCACACCAGGCATCCTGAAGGGAGACGCTTCCCTTTCGAATGGATTTCACTTCGGTGCCGCAAAGTACAATCCCCGCTTCAAAATCCTCCAGAACAAAATAGTCATGGCGAGCTTTGCGGTTTTCAGCAACGGTTTTGTTGTTAGAGCTTGAGGTTTTCACAGTACAATGGGCACCTCCTTGTGCTAATTCTTTTCGTTAAAAACAAAAAGCCTGGAAAAAAGAAAGTTAATGATTAGTGTAATCGGAACCGCAATCAGTTTAGACAGCATATTGCTGAATGATAACATATCGGTGCCAAGATAGATGATGCCCGAGCTGATGGCAAGGGTAATCAAGTTGGCAACGATAAATTTCAAACCCTGCAAGGAAATCAGTTTGACATTGGATTGAAAAGTAAAATGCTTGTTGAAGAAAAAACTGTTCAGCAATCCGCAGGTATAGGAAATCACATTGGCAAGCGCAGCATTTTCTTTGAAGAATACAATGGCGCTCACCAAGACCGTATAAACGATAAAATCAACCAGGGTGTTCAACACACCCACTAGTCCGAATTTAAACAGCTTCCACAACTCGGGGTACTTAGCAATCAGCTTTTTCATAGATAAACCCTTCTGATTACAGTTCCCATCGGCCTTCCAAAGCAAGCGACAGAGTAATCTCATCGGTAAACTCGATATCGCTGCCAACGGGAATGCCGTAGGACGGCTGGGACAGTTTCACATTCAAAGGGGCCAGCAGGTTTTGAAGATAGAGCTTTGTAGCACGCCCGTCCGAAGTTTGATTGGTTGCCAGAATAATCTCGGACGGATGGGTTTCATTCACCCTATCCACCAGTTGCTGTATTGTCAAGTCCTGAGGCTTTACACCGGCAGCCGGAGAGATGACGCCATGCAACACATGGTAAAGTCCGTTAAACTTGCCGGTCTTTTCAATTGCCATCATGTCCTGAGGGTGCTCGACCACACAGATAATGCCATGATCCCGCTGAGAATTTCTGCAGACCGGACAAATCTCAGTGTCCGAAAGATTTTGGCAGATTTTACAACGCCGTATTTTCTGCACCGCATCTATAATATCAGCCGCAAAGGCTTCTGCTTCTTCCTTTGGAACCGAAAGCATATAAAACGCCAATCTGCGGGCGCTTTTTCGTCCGATTCCGGGAAGCCGGGCAAAAGATTCGGTCAGCTTGGACAGCGCGGGAATATCGTACCACATGATTAGAACAATCCGGGAATCATGTTGCCTGCTCCGCCGGTAACTGCCGCCAGCGTTTCGGTAGTATCATCCTCAACCTTCTTGAGGACCTCGTTGATCGCCCCGATCAGCATATCCTGCAGCAGCTCCACATCCTCGGGATCCACAACCTCAGGCTTAATCTCAAGCTTCAGCACTTCCCGGGCGCCGTTCATGGTGATGGCTACAGCACCGCCCCCGGTGGTGGCTGAATATTCTTTGGATTTCAACTCGTTTTGTGCTGCTTCCATATCAGCCTGCATTTTCTGAGCTTTGCGAACCAGGTCATTTATATTGGAGGGGCCGCCGCCTCCCACACCTTTGGGCATTCTTGCTTTCAAAGATAACACTCCCTATTCAATATGAGTTTTAATATTCATCGCCGCTGCTTTTTCCAATAATTGATCAATTTCAGAATGCTGCGGCTGCTTTACACTTTTTTCAACAGAGGGTTTATAAATGCTTAAACGGGTAAAACCATGATTGCCGAGGGATGCATCCATTAAAGCGCGAAGAGTTTTTGTGTGGTTTTCCTCCTTCAGCATGGAAGCAAACATCTTCTTGGGAGAGGCAATCATCAGCTTGTCCCCATCGGCATAAGCTGTGGAGTCCTCCAAAATAAAATACAATGAGGGCTCGGATTTTTTAGCTTCTTCCAACACCAGTTTCCATCGGTCAAAGGGCTGAATATTGCCGGGCTGGCGCTGTATCGCCGTTTCGTCGCTCTCGGATTTTGGGGCGGATTTTGTTTCAGACTGAACCGTTTTCGTTTTGGATTCCTCAGGCCGCGAACCGGAGGGTATACCGACAGCCGACAAAGAGGCCAGCTTTTTCTCCAAAGCGGATACTCTGGAAGCCAGGCCCTCTACGCCGGAAGAATTTTGGGCCGGAGACGTAAGCTCGAGCAACAACATTTCCACTTCCAGGCGGGGCGACACGCTTTTGGCAATTCGCTCAAAGCAGCTCTGGGTCTTTGAGATATAATACATCAGCTCGCCCACACCCGGGCGGTCTGAAAATTGGTCTGCCAGCCGTTGATTTCGGGCCGATACCGGCCGATTGGCTATCCGCAGCAAAAGCATCTCCCGAAACATATCCAGCAGGTCTCGGCAAAGGCGCACCGGATCGGCGCCTTCCGCGTAAATCCGATCGAAACAGGCAAATGCGGCTTTGGCATCCTGACCCACAAAAGCCCCCATCAGTTCGGATAAATATTCCATGGAGGCAAGGCCGAGCAAGCGTTCAACCAGAGCCGCATCAATCTTTTGACCGGTTCCAGCGCAGAGTTCCAACAGGGAAAGAGCATCCCGCATGGCGCCATCTGCTGAGGCAGCAATCATGACTGCTGCCTGAGGCTCCATCTCAAGGCCCTCCCGGCGGGCAATTTGAGAGATCGCCTCCGCGATATCCTCCTGCCCGATCCGCCGGAAATCATAACGTTGACAGCGGGACAAAATCGTTATCGGAAGCTTATTGGCCTCGGTGGTGGCCAAAATAAATTTTGCATGGGGAGGCGGTTCTTCCAGCGTTTTTAAGAGCGCGTTGAATGCACTGCCGGAGAGCATATGCGCTTCGTCGATGATATAGACGCGAAATTTGGCGGCAGCAGGAGCATACTCAATCTCTGACCGCAGTTCACGGACATAGTCTACTCCGTTATTGCTGGCTGCATCCAGCTCTTCGATATCCAGAATGCTGCCGTTGTCAATCCCCCTGCAGATTTCACACTCGTTGCAAGGGTCACCGTGTTGCGGATTGAGACAGTTTACAGCTTTAGCAAAAATGCGGGCGCAGGTGGTTTTCCCTGTTCCCCGCACACCGGCAAAAATATAGGCGTGACCGGTTTGACCCAGTTCCACCTGATTTTTTAAGGCTTTGACAATGTAGGGCTGGCCGATAACATCGCGAAATACCGAGGGACGGTATTTACGGTATAAGGCCTGATACATCGTCAATCACCTCTATTCATATTGCAAAATAAAAAGCTTCGTCCGCCCGTGTGGAAACGCAGACTTACCGCATCGCGCGAATATAACGCTTAATGCTGCTCGGTTCCCCGCCTGACATGATTCACGCCGATTCGCCGCGCGGAGCCTGCGTTCCCGCACCGGCGGACGCAACCTTTTAGTTTATTATACCCTATTTTTTTGAAAAACGCAAGAGCATGCTATACATGAATCTTAATTTATGCTATCATAATAGAAAAAGCGGTCTAAAATTTCAAAAGCATTAAAAGGATGTATTATGAAGCAGTTTGTCATCAATCAAAACGACGCCGGACAGCGTGTAGATAAATTCTTATCCAAAGCAGTCCCCTCCCTACCGCAGGCCCTGATGTATCGTTATCTGCGAACCAAGCGCATTAAGCTCAATCGAAAGCGTTGTGAGGGAAGCGATCGATTAGCCGAGGGCGATGTGCTGGAGTTGTACATCAATGACGAGTTCTTTGGCGGGCAGCCCGACCCTATGGACTTTCTCCATACGCCGGCCGATTTAAATATCGTTTACGAGGACGCACATATCCTGCTGGTCAATAAGCCGGCAGGCCTGATTTGCCATTCGGACGAAACCGAACACAGGCACACACTGATCAATAAAATCCTACATTATCTCTATCAAAAGGGCGATTACCGGCCGGAGGAAGAAAACAGCTTTACTCCCGCCCTCTGCAACCGGATCGACCGCAACACCAGCGGCATTGTGATTGCCGCCAAAATCGCCCCTGCCCTTCGTATCCTCAGCGAAAAAATCCGACTGCGGGAAATTAAGAAAAGCTATAAATGCATCGTGCTGGGCAGGATGGAAAAGCCCTTCGGCGATTTGACCGCCTATCTCAAAAAGGATTCCTCGGCCAATACCGTTGAAATTACCGACCATAAAACCCAAGACAATCTGACCATCCGAACCCGATATAAAGTTCTGGCGGAAAGGGATCATCTGTCCTTACTGGAAGTGGAACTTGTCACCGGCCGAACGCATCAGATTCGTGCCCACATGGCTTATATCGGCCATCCCCTTCTGGGCGACACCAAATACGGGAGAGTCCGCCAGAATCAAAACACCTCTCTGAGATATCAAGCATTATGCTCTTGCAAATTGGAGTTTAAATTTGAAACAGATGCAGGAGAATTAAATTATCTCAAGGGCAAATGCTTTGAGATTCCCCCGCCCGATTTTGAAATTGATTTTTATGCCGGAAAACTGTAAATAAACAAAACGGTGCGTTCACTGGGAACGCACCGTTTCTGTTTGCCTACTTATACTCTTTTCTGAGAATCCGCATGGCGTTTAAAACAGCAATTAAAGCCACACCCACATCCGCAAAAACCGCTTCCCAGAGATTGGCCAAGCCGCCTGCGCCTAAAATCAATACCAGTCCCTTTACCGCAAGCGCAAAGATAATATTCTGCAAGACAATTTTATGGGTATAGCGGGCGATTTTAATGGCCTGAACCAGTTTCATGGGTTCGTCGGTCATCAAAACCACATCGGCGGCCTCGATGGCGGCATCGGAGCCCATCCCGCCCATGGCAATCCCCACATCTGCCATTGCCAGCACCGGGGCGTCATTCAGCCCGTCTCCGACAAATACAAGACTGCCCTCTGCCTTCTTTTCTTTCAAGTAACGAAATGCCTCCACCTTGTCCTGAGGCAGCAAGCCTGCATGGACTTCATCAATCCCCAGGTCTGCGGCAACCCTGTGCGCCACGGCCGGCCTGTCGCCGGTCAGCATCACCGTTTTTCGGATTCCCAAGCTTTTTAAAGCGCTCAGCGCGCTTTTGCTATCCGGTTTCACCTGGTCGGAAATCAGCAGCCAACCGGCATATTGTCCGTCCTTGGCAATATGAATCAACGTGCCCGGTTCCTCGGGCTCGGCGCAGGAAATATGGTTTTGCTGCATTAACTCCCGATTTCCCGCCAAAAGCCTCCGGCCGTCCAGCAGCACGGAAATGCCCTGCCCGGGAATTTCCCGATAATCCGTCAACCGGCTTTCGTCAATTTTATCTCCGTATTCTCTTTTAATCGATTGAGCGATGGGATGGTTGGAAAAATGCTCGGCATATGCCGCAAGCTCCAGCAAGTTTTCAACGCCTTTTTGGGGCATAATCTTGGAAACCTGAAAGACCCCCCTGGTTAAAGTGCCGGTTTTATCAAAAACAACACGCTCCACCCGATTCAAAGCATCCAGATAGTTGCTGCCTTTAATCAAAATCCCGTTTCTGGAAGCCGCCCCAAGTCCGCCGAAAAAGCTGAGGGGAATCGACAAAACCAGGGCGCAGGGGCAGGATACCACCAAGAAGATCAGAGCGCGGTTCAGCCAAGTAATCCAATTCTGATCCGCAAAGAGAGGCGGAAGCACTGCCAGCAGAATAGCCGCCGCCACAACTGCCGGCGTATAAATGCGGGCAAACTTTGTAATAAAATTCTCGGTTGCCGCTTTGCTTCCCGCTGCGTTCTCCACCAGTTCCAGTATTTTGGAGGCCGTGGACTCTCCAAAGCTCTTCTCGACCTTCACCACAAGGGCGCCGGATTGATTGATGGAACCCGATAATATCCGATCTCCCGGACCTGCATCCCCGGGCAGGGATTCACCGGTTAAAGCTGTTGTATCCAGGGAAGAGCTCCCCTCCATAACAATACCGTCCAGCGGCACTTTTTCGCCCGGCCGAATCAGAATGACATCCCCCGGCTTCACTGCTTCGGGATTTACTTTTTTCCATTCATCCCCCGACTTGATATTGGCATAATCGGGACGAATATCAATGAGATCAGCTATATTTTTTCGGGAGAGATTGACGGCATAATCCTGAAAAAATTCGCCCACCTGATAAAACAGCATCACCGATACCGCTTCGGGATATTGCCAGGTTGCAAAGGCCCCCAGGGTGGCCAAAGACATCAAGAAGTTTTCATCCAGAAAATCACCTCTGATAATGTTCTTGACCGATCTCCATAAAACATCGGCGCCGATCAATAGATAAGACAGAATAAAGAGCCCCAGTTCTACCCCGAAAGGAAAATCCGTCAAGACGGCAATCAGCAGAAATGCAATGCCGATCCCGACCCTGATCAAAAGAGCCGTGTTGACCAGTTCATGGTCATCCCCATGAGAATGCCCGTGTTCAACATTCTTTTGAGTATCGTTTTTCTCATAATTCTCTTCTTTTTCCATACAGCTGCACCCATTACCGCAACCGGAGCAAATCGCAGGGTTTTCATCATGGGCTGCATTCACTCTGCGAACCTTTACGTCCGGTTCGATTCGACCCACAATTTTTTCAACCTCAATTTTAATTTCCTCTTCATCCACTTCAAAAAGGCTAAGTTCCAGTGTTTTTTTGATAAAATTCAAAGTTGCCTTTTGCACCTTGGGAAGTTTGCCGGCAGCAGCCTCGATCTTAGCACCGCAGGATGGACAGCTCAACCCTTCCAGCAATAAAGTCATAACGGCGCCCCCTTCAGTATTTCCTATTCGTTTATATGGTCAAGACCCTGGGAGAAAATTTGATGCACATGGTCATCGGAAAGTGAATAATAGACTTCTTTTCCTGATTTCCTTGCCTTCACCAGCTTTGCCGATTTTAAAACTCTTAACTGATGGGATACCGCCGAATTGGTAGTGCCAAGCAATTCTGCTATATCACAGACACACATCTCCGAACAATTCAGCGCCCATAGAATTTTAACCCGCGTGGAATCGCCAAATATTTTAAAGAGTTCCGCCAGGTCATACAGGGTT
>JAKOTC010000279.1 GCA_029776465.1 Bacillota bacterium | reverse complement strand
CAGGATTTCGGGATCATTCTCAATAAGTGTAAAATCCTTAATAAATCGATCGTGATAGGGAAGATCGGGAAAATCCCGAATGTCGAGGATATACTTAATATCCATTTCTTCGGCTACACGTTCATTAATGTTCTTTCTGTTTTTGAAGTATACCTCAGCCACGCCGGAGCCGACGATGCCGTGTCCCATTATCGCAAAATAAATCATGCTCCAAATTCTTCCCTTCGGACAAACTTATAAAACCCCATATTGATAATTAATTATTATAGCACATAATATGCCACAGCACAAGTATAATTTTTCTGTTTTCTGCATCAGAAACGTCATAATATTATTATATAGAACCACTATTGAAAAGGCATGGATAATCCCTTATAATATTTGAAGATTATGCAGTTGAAAACTGCCGAAACCATATGCACGGGAAAGGGTAATGATAATGAAGAAAATGATATTATTTAATGTGACCCCCATCAATACCGATGTCACCGATTTGCAGGAGTTTGAAGCCAAAGTTGCCGCCGCCAAGAAAGCCGGTGCCACCCATATTCTGATCACCGAAGTGGAGAAAAGCCGCTGGATCTGGGAAAAGGATCTGTCCGACCCCTATCCCAACTGGGGAATGCTCAACTCGGCTCTCTTTAAGATCATTGTTCCCGACGAGCTGAAAAGATGGCTTCCCACCGATTATGCGGCCCGCAATTTGGAATTGGTGAAAGGCCGGGCTAAGATCTGCAAAAAGTATGGTTTAAAGTGCGCAGCCCACTTCTGCGAGCCCTTCTATCTGCCAGAAGAGGTTTTCCGTGCCCATCCCGAATGGAGGGGGCCCCGTTGCGATCATCCGCGCCGGGCGAGAAATTATTATTACAGCCCCTGCATGGACCATCCACAGGTGCTGGAGATGTACCGCAAGGCCATGAAGAAGCTTTGCGAGCTTTGCGAAATTGATTATGTTTATCTCCACACCAACGACTGCGGTGCGGGTATCTGCTGGTCCAGCGGTCTCTATGCCGGTCCCAACGGCCCCGAGGCCTGCAAACATATTCCCATGTCCGAACGAATCTTAAATTATTTCCGTGTCTTCCGTCAGGGCGCCCGGGATGCCGGACGGGAAATCATGATTGAGACCAACAGCAATATCGGTGTGAAGGAAAACGAACACGTCATGGATTCCATCTGGCCGCTGCTTGAAGACGGAATGGCGGTCAATTTTAAAAACAATCAAAATCAGCCTCTGTCATCTCTGGTAGATGTAAACTATGAATTCACCTTTGCGCCGGTTCGCAACATTCCTTTGCTGATGACCTTTATCGAACTGTTGGAAAAGGGCTGGCACGAGCCCAGCCAGGTGTTGAAAATCGGGATTATGGACGATGATTTCCATGAGTACTTCCGGATCGTTGAAAAGTTCTTTGCCAAGCCTACTCATGGTTTGCTGGATCGTATTGCTCTGCTGAGAGAACTGGCTGCGGAAATTGCCGGTGAGCAAAGCGCTGACGGGCTGGTGGAGGCCTGGAACCAAATCGAGATCGGCTTAAAGCATTTCCAGGATACCTACACCGAGGGCCTATCCTGGTGTTCGGTGAATCAGCGGCTGATCAATCGCCCCTTTGTCCTCTTCCCTGAAGAATTGCTGCCCAGCGAAAAGGAATATTACCGTCCCTTCCAATTCCAAGCCGTGGACGAAAAACAGGCCAATGATCTGCTCAATAACCAGTGCACCACCTTTATCAGAGGATATTACGCCATTTTTGCCGCGTCAAGAAACTGCCAGCGGGCAATCGACTGCTTTAATAAGGCAAGCCGGCATTATCTGAATGCCGCAG
This sequence comes from Bacillota bacterium, assembly GCA_029776465.1. GTDB lineage: Bacteria > Bacillota > Clostridia > Oscillospirales > JAKOTC01 > JAKOTC01. Next base: position 898 of record JAKOTC010000279.1, on the reverse strand, counting down.
CCCAAAACAGCGGGGAAACCGCTGAAAAATTGGCGTTGGCGGCAGATCGACTGAAACTTTTAAGCTGCTTCTTCCACAACTATATCCATGCGATGAAGATTCAGCATATTATTGATACCACCGATTATTCCGTCGAGCCGGAGATCAGCCCCCGCTGGCCCATCGACGCCGATCCCCGATTGCTGGAGTTTGAAAAGCTCAACCGGGCGGAAATCGATAACACCTATACCATCATCAATCTGATTGAGGGCCGTGAACGGGAGATGCTGGTGCTTGCTCCCACCCACGAGCAGGAGGATATTTTCTGGCTCAGCCCCAAAATCACCGGTCAGCTGAAGCACAAAGCCGAAATTATGCTGAATCATCAGCTGGACGGCAAGCGCCTGTTTGTGACCAATAACAAATAAATCTGAACAGATTGCAACAACTGAACAGAGGAGGGGACTTCCCATGTTAAAAGCCAGGCTGCATCTTGTGAAGGATTACCAGGTTGCCAAAGTGGATGAGCGTATTTTTTCAGGTTTTGCCGAGCATCTGGGGCGTTGTGTCTATGGCGGCATTTATGAACCGGGACATCCCACTGCGGACGAAAATGGGTTTCGTCGGGATGTCATCGAGTTGGTAAAAGAATTAAAAATGCCTTTGATGCGTTATCCGGGGGGGAATTTCGTATCGGGCTATCGATGGGAAGACGGCATAGGTCCATTGGAAAGCCGTCCCAAGCGTCCGGAACTGGCTTGGAAAAGCATTGAAACCAACGCCTTTGGCACCAACGAGTTTGTCCTCTGGTGCAAGCAGGTGGGAAGCGCTCCTTTAATGGCAGTGAATCTGGGTACACGAGGTCCCGAGGAAGCTCGTAACCTGGTGGAATACTGCAATTTTAAATCGGGCAGTTATT
>JAKOTC010000278.1 GCA_029776465.1 Bacillota bacterium | reverse complement strand
TGAAAGGAATATACTTTACTTAATAATTTTACCTCCACGTACTTTTATGCTTTATTTGAAGGGACAGGGGTTTAATATGGATGTTGCTTACGGCTATTGCGGGATGCCCTTCGCCTTATGCACCCGTTATCGAACGGAAGGCCGTAGCAGGTGTCCGGGATATTCGGCGAACGGGTATTATACCGAACCCTGCAAGGTTCATCACTGCCGCAGGGATAAACAGCTTGCTCACTGCGGACTTTGGGAAGGCGCAGAAGTCAGAAATGCTTACCCAGGCACTTGCCCGATATAACAATGGTCGCATGAAACGATTTCTATGCGAATTGTTTATCCATCAGGACATCGACACGCTGAAAGAAATTATGCGGAGGGCCGAAAATCTGTCCGGCGATCCCAAAGAAATTGGCAAGGCTTTTCAGGATATTGTCCGGGAGATTTGTGCTAAATAAAAATTTAATGTGTGGAATCAGACTCATACATTGTTGCGGGCGGATATGGAATCCGCCCTGCAAATACCCGAGCGAATCTTTTTTCTATATACTTAACGATCAATTGAATATATCGTTATAAAGCAACGATCCACAGGAGGAAACCATGGAACTGTGCAATAAAATCGCCGTAGTCACCGGCGGGGCGAATGGCATCGGACGATGTATCGTCGAAGCCTTTCTGGATCAGGGTGACTATGTGGCCTTTGCCGATATCGATCGGGAAAGCGGCGAATGGCTGGAACAAAAGGTCCCTTCCCGGCTGATGTTCTATCATGGAGATTTAGCAGAGGAAAACGCCCTTACCGGATTTGCCCGGGCGGTGATTGCCCGGTTCGGACGGGTGGACTGCCTTGTGAACAACGCCTGTGTCAGCCGCAAGGGGATCTTGTCCGGCTGCGGCTTTGAGGATTTTGAGTATGTCCTCCGGCTGGGGGTGGCCGCTCCATACCATCTCACCCGCCTGCTGCTGAATCATTTCTCTCCCGGTGCCAGCATTATCAATATCGCCTCCACCCGGGCGGTGATGTCCCAGCCCGACACCGAAAGTTATACGGCGGCCAAGGGCGGCATCGCGGCGCTGACCCATGGGCTGGCGGTCAGCCTGTCGGGGAAGGTGCGGGTCAACTGCATCAGCCCCGGCTGGATCGATACCTCTGCCTATCAGACGGGCAAAGAACAAACCGCCGAGTTTTCCGATGAAGATCGGCTTCAGCACCCGGCGGGGCGAGTGGGCACCCCGGAGGATATCGCTCAGTTGGTGCTGTATCTATCCAGTGACAAGGCCGGGTTTATCACCGGCGAAAACATCACCGTGGACGGCGGCATGACCCGCCAGATGATTTACCACAACGACTTTGGCTGGGCATACAAACCTAAAGAGAATTAAGCCATCACAGCCTGCTGTCTATATATTTTAAAAATGAAAACAGCTCCCCACGGAGGGAGCCTTTTATTCCACTTAATTAACAGGAGGATAAATCCATGCAAACGGTCACACTGGGAAGAACCGGTCTGGTGGTCAGTAAAAACGGTTTCGGCGCCCTGCCCATCCAGCGGATAGGCAAATCCGAGTCGGTCTATCTGCTGCAAAAGGCCTTTTACCACGGCATCAACTATTTTGACACCGCCCGCTTCTATACCGACAGTGAAGAAAAGATGGGCGCTGCCTTTGCCTATATCCGTGAAAAAGTCATTATCAGCACCAAAACCGGCGCCACCACCGCCGAGGGCTTTTGGAAAGACCTTGACACCAGCCTGAAAAACCTGCAGACAGATTATATTGATCTCTATCAGTTTCACAACCCTGCCTTCTGCCCTAAACCTGGGGACGGCAGCGGGCTGTATGAAGCCATGCTGGAAGCCAAGCGTCAAGGCAAAATCCGCTTCATCGGCATCACCAACCACCGGCTGACCGTGGCCGATGAGGCCATTCAATCGGGGCTGTATGATACCCTTCAGTTTCCCTTTTCCTATCTGGCAGACGCCAGGGATTTGGAGATTGTAGAAGCCTGCAAAACCGCCGACATGGGCTTTATCGCCATGAAGGCCCTCTCCGGCGGGCTGATCACCGACTCGGCGCTGGCCTATGCCTATCTGGCCCAGTTTGACCATGTGGCTCCCATCTGGGGCATCCAGCGGGAAAACGAGCTGGATGAGTTTTTGTCCTATCAGAAGAATCCCCCCGTCCTCACTCAGTCCATGCGGGCGAAAATTCAGGAGGACAAGGCCACCCTGGCGGGGGATTTCTGCCGGGGCTGCGGATACTGCATGCCCTGTCCGGCGGGCATCGAGATCAACAACTGCGCAAGGATGAGCCTGCTGCTCCGCCGCGCTCCCCACTCGGTCTATCTGACCCCCGAATGGGCGGATAAAATGGCTAAAATCGAGGAATGCCTGAACTGCGGAAAATGTAAAGCCCATTGCCCTTATGGTCTGGACACCCCGGAGCTGTTGCGCCGTAATTATGAGGACTTTAAGACCTTTGTAAAATAATTTAATTCCCATAAAACCGCTTTTTCAAGGGTTTTATGGGATATTTTATTTCTCCTCATCCGTCTTGTAGGGCATACCGTTTCAGGATATTGAACAAACTATGAAACAAAAGCATCCAATTGGCATTAATAAAAATGCAACACCGCACCCATGCACTTTTCATATTCGGATAAAAACGATAAAATAGGATCAAAATAAAACGTCAATTTGAGTGGAATGCCATAAAAGGCTTGATAATAAGGGTTATTCTATCCGGTATTAGAAAATATTACATGGGTTAACCCAGTCAAATTGTGAAAAATAACAAAAGATTCGCTTTTTATTTCTGCAAGTTTATCATTCAAATCCTTCATTTTTGCCCGTTTCTCCCTTGACTTTACTGCCGATAAATGGTATGATAATTGAACCAATTTATACCCCGAAAGGAAGAAAAAGTATGAGATTTCCCCCGAACCAATACAGAACTCACCACTGCGGCGAACTTACCGAGGCCAACGTGAATAATCAGGTACGTTGCGCAGGCTGGGTAAATACCATCCGGGATCACGGGGGAGTCATTTTTGTAGACCTTCGGGATCAATATGGCGTGGTTCAGCTGGTTTTTCATGACGAAGAGATGATTAAAAAGCTCTCCAAGGAAACCGTCATCACCGTGGGGGGAACCGTAGTCCTCCGGGATGAGGAAACTGTCAACCCCAAAATTCCCACCGGCAGGATTGAAATTATGGTATCCGATATGACCGTGCTGGGAACCGTTCGGAACAGCCTGCCCTTCGAAATCGATAAATCCACCGAAACCAACGAGGATGTTCGCCTGCGTTATCGCTTTCTCGACTTGCGCAATCCGGAAGTTCATGAAAGGATGCTGCTGCGTTCCCGCGTCATTTCCCACCTTCGCCGGAAGATGGAGGAACTGGGCTTTACCGAGATACAAACGCCCATTCTCACCTGTTCTTCCCCTGAGGGCGCGCGGGATTATCTGGTGCCCAGCCGCAAACACAAGGGCAAGTTTTACGCCCTACCCCAGGCTCCCCAGATTTTTAAGCAACTTTTGATGGTCTCGGGCTTTGACCGGTATTTTCAGGTCGCCCCCTGCTTCCGGGATGAAGACGCAAGAGCCGACCGTTCCCCCGGCGAGTTTTATCAGCTGGATTTTGAAATGGCTTTCGCCACTCAGGAAGACGTATTTGCCGTGGCCGAAGAAGTGCTTAGCGACACCTTCGCCACCTTCTCCAACAAAAAGATTTCACCCGCCCCCTTTCCCTGCATTCCCTATCGGGAAGCCCTGCTGACCTATGGAACCGATAAGCCGGACCTGCGCAACCCCCTCAAAATTGTGGACGTAACCGACGCTTTTTCTGACGCCGATTTTCCCGCCTTCAAAGGCTGCACCGTCCGGTCGATCACCGTTCCGGGCTGCGCCTCCAAATCCAAAACCTTCTACGAAAACATGCTGGCCTATGCGCTGGAAATCGGCATGAAGGGCCTTGGGTATTTTAAGGTAGACGAAAACCTCAGCTTTGCGGGCCCCATTGACAAATTCCTTACCGACAGGGGCAGAAAGGTCCTTTTGGAAAAGGGCAATTTAAAACCCGGCGATACCATCTTCTTCATCGCCGATAAAAGAGAGGCCGTGGCCGCCAAATTTGCCGGCCTCATCCGTAGCGAACTGGGAAAGCGGATGGAACTGATCGATGAAAATTCCTATCAGTTCTGTTTCATCGTGGACTTCCCCATGTATGAGCAAAACGAAGAAACCGGCAAGTGCGACTTTATGCACAACCCCTTCTCCATGCCCCAGGGCGGGCTGGAAGCCCTCAGCAGCGCCGACCCCTACAGCATCCTGGCCTATCAGTATGACATCGTCTGCAACGGAGTTGAGCTTTCCTCCGGCGCTGTCCGTAACCACATCCCCGAGGTAATGATCAAGGCTTTTGAGATTGCGGGCTATTCCGAGGAAACTGTAAAGAGTAAATTCCCGGCGCTCTACAATTCCTTCCATTATGGCGCGCCCCCCCATGCGGGCATGGCGCCCGGCATCGACCGGATGTTGATGTTGCTGGTAGGTGAATCCAACATCCGTGAGGTCATTCCCTTCCCCATGAACGCCAATGCTCAGGATGTGCTGTTAGGTGCCCCCTCTCCCGTCACCGAGCAGCAGCTGAGAGAAGTTCATATTAAATTGAGATAGCCGGCGGCGGCAGGCAGCAATGCCTGCTGCCATCTTTTGTCGACAAACGGTAAATGGATTTAGAACAGCCCCCGTTTTCTCCCCGAATAAACCGCAGGCTACTCGCCTGCGGTTTTGAATTGCCATTGAAAAAGAGTTCTTAAAGATTGACGAATTCTGTAAATAAAGGTATAATAGGGTAAAAATAAGAGTTTTTTACAGCGAGGTGACAGTGATGAAATGTCCCGTTTGCAGCGAATTGTTGGAAAACGGCGTATCGGTCTGTCCCCATTGTAATGTACATATTATTAGTCGGGAGGAAAGCTCTCCGCCGCCCCCCTCCCCCTACTGCAGAAAACGAGGGGTCTTAGTCAAAAACATCCGGGCGTCCTGCCGTGAAAATCTCCTGGGCCCGGTAGGCGGCTCCCTTCTTTCCTTCGGAGCGACGACCCTGCTCTGCCTGATTTTTATGCTCTCCAACGGAGAAAGTTATCTGCCCTTTGTCCTTATTCTGGGCGCCCCCACGCTCTTTTTTCTCTTCCGTTTCTTACAGCAGCTGGTCTGGCTTTTTCGCCCCTCCCTTCACCCCGCCTTTCGGCGAATGCTTCCCCATGCCAATCGGGATACAATCTACTTGCTGGCAGAAAAAGAATATCGACGGTCGATATTTTTGGGACAACCGGACAGAACGGAAGATTACCGCCTTTCCCCCCGATTTGCCTTCGCCCGCTCGCCCGGACAGTTTGCAGTGATCCCCGTCGATGACCTGATCTGGGTTACCTTTCGCCGCAGCCGGATAGAAAATAACGAGGGACCTCCTACCGTAAACCATAACGTAGTGCTGGTGGATTATAAGAAAAAGAAAACCCTGCTGCATTTTAAAGATCCGGTGGAGGCTCAGGACTGCATCGCCCTGATCCGCGCCCAATGCCCCTGGCTGATTTTCAGCCGCAGTCCTCACACCCGTCGTTATGTCCGCAAACATGCCAATACTCTCCACCGCCAGACCATCCGACGCCGGATGGATTACCAAGAGGCGCTTGCGGCTCAGGAAGCAACAATGGAACATTCTAAAGAAATCTCCGATAACCAAAAGGCGATATAAGTTTCGCCTGCGGGTCGAAAATGGCAAGCTTCACCTGATCGTGAAAAATAAACTTAAAAACAAACAAAAACTCCGGCAGGATTGATCAATCCTGCCGGGTTGCTGTGTCAATGGTTCACTTGAAATTAAAGTATGACCTCATGGCCGGTCTCAGCCGAGCGGTAAGCAGCGGTGAGAATTTTCATCAGCTCCACACCGTCTTCCATGGGAGCGCGGCAGGTTTCTTTCCCCTGCACACAGGCCACAAAGTGTGCAATCTCGTTTTCAAACAGCCCTTCAAAAGAAAGCGCCGTGGAGGTATTCAGGGAGACATCGGTCAGATAACCGCTGTGCTCGGTGTAGATCTCCAGTTCAGGGGAGAGGCTGGCACCCGCCTTGGTGCCGAAGAACTGGATTTTTCCCTCATCCTTTTTGATATTCAGAGAGAAGCTGGCTTCAATGGAAAGCACCGAACCGTTGTCAAAGCGGATCATGGCGGTGGCCAGATCCTCCACATCGCAGACATCGCTGGTTCCTCTGGATTCGGCCACATATCCCTTCGCGTCCTTAATGCCCGGACGGTTCAACAGCTTCTGGAAGGTTGCGGCGTACACCGAAACCGGTTTCGGGTTTCCCATCAGATAACGGGACAGGTCGATCACATGCACTCCCAGGTCAATCAGCGGACCGCCGCCCGAACGGGACTTGTCCCCAAACCAGCCGCCGGGATTTCCGTTGCGGCGGAGGTAGGTGGCTTTGGCATAATAGATTTCGCCAAAGGTGCCCGACTCAATAAAGTCCTGCATAATGCGGCAGTCATTGCCAAAACGACGGACAAAACCGATCATCAGCAGTTTGCCGTTTCGCTCGGCCGCCTCCTGCATGGCCAGAGCTTCCTCCACATTCATTGCCATGGGCTTTTCACACAGCACGTGCTTTCCGGCATTCAAAGCGGCAATGGTGCAGGGAGCGTGAGCGCTGTTCCAGGTGCAAACGCTAACCATGTCCAGCTCGGGCAGCGCCACCATCTCCTCTACCTTAGTGAAAAGACGGGTTACGCCATATTTTTCACCCTTCTCTTTCAGCCGTTCTTCATTGATGTCGCAAAAAGCATACAGTTCCACGTCGGGGCAGGCCTTATACCCTGCAATATGGGCGCTTGAGATGCC
>JAKOTC010000277.1 GCA_029776465.1 Bacillota bacterium | reverse complement strand
CCTCCCATTAGCAGCTGCATAAGCGCAACCTCCGGTTAATTTAGTATCAACCTTAAGCCGGGTCAATGTGCGTATTTTTTAACATGATTGACGGGCGCAGGCAAGGCACAAATTAAGAATTATCCAGATAAAATATTGCTTGATTTAATAAGATTCATCATTTAATTAAAACAGTTTCGTAAATAAGGTGGTAAGAAGAAAAGATGATTGAACCGAAATTTGATAAATCCGGTGGCTTGGTGCCCGCCATAGTACAAGATGCCGAAACTAAAGAAGTATTGATGATGGCCTACATGAACAGGGAATCTTGGGAGGCGACACTGCTTACGGGGAAGGCTACCTTCTGGAGCCGTTCGCGTCAGAAACTGTGGGTCAAAGGCGAAAGTTCCGGAAATGTCCAGATAGTGAAAGACATTTACATCGACTGTGACGACGACACGATTCTGCTTCAGGTGGAACAGGTGGGCGGCGCGGCCTGTCATACAGGGCACAGGTCGTGTTTTTTCCGAAAACGTGAAGGAGGCGGCTTTGTCGTGGTGGGGAAAAAGGTTTTTGACCCGGAGGATGTATACAAATGAATATTTTGAAGCTGGGCATTCCCAAGGGAAGCCTGGAAAACTCTACCGTGGAATTGTTCAAAAAGGCAGGCTGGCGTATTACCTACGACAGCCGGAGCTATTTTCCGGACATCGACGATCCGGAGCTCTCCTGCACACTGGTTCGCGCACAGGAGATGTCCCGTTACGTTGAGGACGGGCATCTTGATTTGGGGCTCACAGGCATCGACTGGATCATGGAAAACGATTCCGACGTGATGGCGGTTCAGGATCTGGTTTATTCGAAAGTATCTACCCGTCAGGCGCGTTGGGTGCTGGTCGTGCGGGACGATTCGCCTGTTCGCGCGATTGAAGACATGGAGGGCAAACGTATCTCCACCGAGCTGGTGGCTTTTACTAAAAGGTATTTCGCGGAAAGAAACATTAACGTTCAGGTGGAGTTTTCCTGGGGAGCGACCGAGGCGAAGGTTGTCGACGGCCTGGTGGATGCAGTTGTGGAAGTGACGGAAACCGGCTCCACCATCCGTGCCAACAAGTTGCGCATTGTGCATGAATTGATGAAAACCAACACGCGGCTCATCGCCAACAAGGAAGCATGGAACAATCCCTGGAAACGTAAAAAAATAGAGCAGATCAGAACGCTGCTTACTGGGTCGCTGCTGGCGATGGGGAAAGTCGGGCTTAAACTCAATGTCGCACGCGGCAATCTTGAACGCGTGATGAAGCTCCTGCCCGCACTGAAGGCGCCGACTATTTCCAGCCTTTATTCGGAAGAGTGGTTTGCCATTGAAACAGTCGTCGATACCGGTGTGGTTCGGGACATTATTCCGCAACTTCTCGAGGCGGGCGCGCAGGGAATCATCGAATACCCGCTCAACAAAGTCATTTAAACGGGAGGGCATTCATGGCCAGGAAAGCGAAGGTGGTTCGTAAAACGACCGAAACGGATATTGCGCTGGAAATTGACCTCGATCGGCCTGACTCCGGCAGGATCGACACGACGATACCATTTTTCAACCATATGCTGGAGCTGTTTGCCCGCCACGGGCGCTTTAAGTTGACGGTCAAGGGTGCCGGTGATACGGAAATAGATGATCACCATCTGGTGGAAGATCTGGGCATCTGTCTGGGAAAGGCGCTTGCTCAGGCGCTGGGAGACAAGAGCCAGATCAACAGATATGGTTCAGCATCCGTGCCGATGGACGAGAGTCTGTGCCGTGTCGATGTGGATGTTTCCGGACGTCCCTATCTTGTTTATCATGTAGAGCATGAGCGGCGGAAGATTGGTGAGTTCGAACCGGCACTGGTTAAAGAGTTTTTCAAGGCCTTCACCGACCACAGCGGAGTGACACTGCATATAAATCTTGTTTACGGCGGTAACAGTCATCATATTATCGAAGCGGTATTTAAGGCTTTTGCACGGGCCCTGCGGGAGGCTGTAACCATTAACCCGGAAAACAAAGGTGTTTTGTCCACCAAGGGAACGCTTTAAACTCAAGTGCAAGGAGGCAAAATGCAGGACAGATACGGGATTGGGCAGGTCATTCGGATCATATTGTTTTTTTGTTTTGTTCTGGCTATCCCCTGCGGTGCAGCAGCTCAGGGCGACGAAAATATCACAGTTGTGACGAAAACGCGCCTGGCTGTTATTCCATTTATGGCGCTGGAACCGGAGAATTCCGCTTCAACAACCGTGCGCTGTCCGTTGTGCGGCCATGTTAATTCAGGTGG
>JAKOTC010000276.1 GCA_029776465.1 Bacillota bacterium | reverse complement strand
ATTCCACGCTTTTCAGCGCCGTGGCCATAATAATTTTCTTTAAGCGGAAGTGCAGACTGACATTCACCAGTGTTGAGAACAGAATGGTCAGCAGAATGGAATAGACATAGCTCATGGTAAAAATGGAGCGTACAAACATGACGATATCGATCTCGGCAGTTCGAACCACAAACTGGTGGAGAAAGACGCCGAACACACATCCCAGTGCAATTCCCAGAACGGTCAGCACCACGTTTTCACGGAAGATATAGGCCGAGGTTTCCATATCGTAAAAACCCAGCACCTTGATGGTGGCGATTTCCCGCACCCGCTCATTGATGTTGATGGTGGACAGGTTATAAAGCACCACCAGCGCCAGGGCTCCGGCAGCCGCCACAACCACCCAGATAACATAGTCGAAACTGGTGGTCATCTTGGTAAAGGTGTCCCGGGTGGAGGAGGTATAGTAAACCGAGATCACAGCCTCGTCCTTCAGCAGCTCCTCGGAGAACCGGGAGCGGTCCTCTTGGCTGTTCTGCTTTAATTTTAAAAGCAGGGTGTTGTATTGGGGCGTCTTTCCGGTGATCTTTTGATAATATTCACCGGTCATTATCACATTGTGAAAGATATAATTCTCCGTAATGCCCGCCACCACAGCCGTGCAGTGGATATCCTCGTCGGTGTTGGTCAGGGTGATGGTGTCCCCTGCCTTGACCTTCAACAGGATGGAGAGCTTTTCATCGATAACCACGCCCTCATCGGTCAGCTGAAGCTTTTGGCGGCTTTTTCTCTCCTGAAGCTTATAAAACTCATCCAGACCGTTTAAATCCTGCGGAACAATACCGCTGGCGCTGTAGGTTAAGCCGTTTGCCGTCACATCCAGATTATTCAGGGAAACCGGCAGGCTGCCGGCGACCTGTGAACGTCCCCGGATCTCCCCGAGGATTCTGTCAAATTCGGCGGCATCCGCGTCTTTATCCAGCAGCACCTGTGCATCATAGGTGGAAATTGTTTCAAACTGGATATCCACCATAGAAACAATGGAATCCCTCAGCCCCAGCCCGGTCAGCAGCAGGCCCATACAACCCGCTATCCCCAGCAGGGACATCCAGAAACGCACCTTGTTGCGGAAAATATTCCGCGCCGTCACCTTTTGCAAAAAGGACAGGCGCTTCCAAATCAGTCCGAACCGTTCCAGCAGCACCCTTTTGCCCGGGGGAGGTGCGGCGGGGCGCATCAGCTTGGCGGGCACGCTTCTCAGTTCAACCCGGCAGGCCACATAGGAGGTTCCGATGGTGCAGATCAGCGCCAAAATAGCCGGGAAAAGGATATAGGAAAGCTGGAAGGGATGAATCAAATCAGGCATCCTGTATAAAATCCGATAGGCATTATAAATGATCCTGGGCAGCAGATTAAATCCCAGCACCATCCCCAACCCCAGTCCGATCAGGGTGGCCAGCAGGGCAAAGAGGATGTATTTACAGGCGATCGCCCCGGCCTTATACCCCAGCGCTTTCAAGGTTCCGATCTGTCCCCGCTGCTCCTCCACCATCCGGGTCATGGTGGAGAGACAAACCAGCGCCGCCACCAGGAAGAAGATCAGCGGAAACACCCGGCCGATGGCCTCGATGCGGTCGCTGTCCTGGCGATAGCCGGAATAAGAGGAGCTTCCATCCCGATCCTGAATATACACGGTAGGGGATTTGATGTCGTCAATCTCCTTTTGGGCGTCCGCAATCTTTTGCTCGGCGTCGGCCAGTTCCTTCTCGGCCTTGGCTTTCTGCTCGGTGTATTCCTTTAAACCCTTTTCATAATCCGCCCGGCCTTCTTCAAGCTGAGCGGCCGAGGAGACCAGTAAATCCGCCGCGGTGTTCAGCTGCTCTCTGGCGGCATCCAGCTCTGTCTGCTTTGCGTCCAGCACCTGCTTTTGGGCCCGATAGGCCTGCTGCATCTGGGGAAGGGCAGCAATCTGCTGAAGCTGGGCATACCCCTCGTCCAGGGCAGTCTGGGCCGATTGAAAATACTCTTCAATATCCGCTTTCAGCCGGCGGGCCTGTGCAGAAAGGCCGGAAATAACCGGACGGTCCATTCCCAGCTGGGCATAAAGTTTTGATATCGTTTCGGAAAAATCCCTTTCGCCCTTTTCCAGGTCTGCTTTGGCAGTGTCCAGCTTCTTTTTGGCATCGGCCAGCTCCCTTTCGGCTTTGGCCTTATTTTCCTCATATTCCTTCCGGGCATCATCCAGCTTCTGCTGGGGCTCGGATTTCACTGCGGCCAGCCGCTCGGCTTTCAGGTCGTTTTGAACGGCCTTAATCCGGTCTATGCAGGCGTTGACCTTCTCTTTATATTCATCGCTGTAACAGGAGATTTCCGCCGCGCCCTGAACCGTGAGATACACCTCGGTATATACATCGGGGTTCTGATAAGCCAACTTGGGCAGGTAAATAAAGCCCTCCAGCTGGCCGTCCCCGATGGAGGTGTACCCCCGCTGGACATCCAAATAGAGGGGGGAGTCCACTACACCGGAGACGGTGAATAGGGTGCGGGTAAACGTCTCTTCATCCTCGGGTTGCAGGGTGATGGTGTCCCCAATCTGAACCTGACCCTTCTCCATCATAAAGTTGTCCACCAGGCACTCTCCCTCGTTCGAGGGCAGCCTTCCCTCCAGCAGGCGGGGCAGATTCAAATCACTTTCGTTTTCCGCATCGGGCAGTCCGATGGTTTTGATCAGCATTTCCTGATCTTTAATCAATATATAGCTGTCTGCGGACTTGGAGGGGTAAATCCGGTCCACCAAGTCCAGTTTCTTCAGAATCTCCAGTGAGCCGTCATCCAGTCCCAGCGTGGTTTGCACCTTGATATCCATCAGGCGGCTGTCATCAAAATACTGGTCACCGGTGATGCGCATATCGCTTCCCGTCACCCGGATCCCCACGAAAAAGCCCACTCCCAGCGTGATAATGGCGGCAATGGAAATAAACTGATTCCGGCGTTTTTTAATCTCCCGAAGGGTGTCCTTCAGCAAGGCGTTTCTCATATTTATCACCACTCGATGTCAGCAATGGGGGTGGGATGCTCGTTTACCGTCACCGAACTGACCTTGCCGTTTTTGATTTTGATGACCCTGTCGGCCATGGGGGTGATGGCGGTGTTGTGGGTAATCAGCACCACCGTCATCCCCTGCTGGCGGCAGGTATCCTGCAAAAGCTGAAGGATGGCCTTTCCGGTGTTATAGTCCAACGCGCCGGTGGGCTCGTCGCAGAGTAAGAGCTTGGGATTTTTGGCCAGCGCACGGGCAATGGCCACCCGCTGCTGTTCGCCGCCGGAAAGCTGGGAGGGAAAATTGGCCTTTCGGTCGGAAAGCCCCACCAAATCCAAAATCTCGCCGGCATCCCGGGCGTTGCTGCAGATCTGGGTGGCTAATTCCACATTCTCCAAGGCCGTAAGATTTTGAATGAGATTGTAAAACTGAAAGACAAAACCGATGTCAAATCGGCGATAGGTGGTCAGCTGACGGCTGTTAAAGCGGGCAATGTCTTTTCCGTCCACAATCACACTGCCGCTGTCGCAGGTGTCCATCCCGCCCAGGATGTTTAAAACCGTGGTTTTTCCCGCGCCGGAGGGGCCCACCACCACGGCCAGCTCCCCTTTTTCAACAGTAAAGCTGATGCCGTCGATGGCCTTAATCAGCACTTCGCCCATACGATAAACTTTCTTCACATCT
>JAKOTC010000275.1 GCA_029776465.1 Bacillota bacterium | reverse complement strand
TAACTGAGATTTTTACGGATAAAAGCATTATAAAACGCATTTACGATACCAAAAGCGTGGCAAAGCAGCTGGCTGAGCAGGGAATCGCTCTGGAAGGAAATCTGTTTGACCCCATGCTTGCCGCTTATCTGGTTAACCCGTTGGCCACAGATTACTCTCTTTCTCGGCTCTCCCAGGAGTATGTGGATGGCAAAGAGGGCTTGGAGGGCTTTATAGCAGTCTGCGACAAACTATCCGAAATGACCGATCAAATGGGGATGCGCCCCCTGCTGGACGAGATCGAACAGCCGCTGGCTTTGGTGCTGGCAGAGATGGAAACCCTCGGCTTTGCGGTGGATAAAGAGGGCGTTGATGAATACGGCCGGGTGCTTTCCGATGAGCTCAAAGCGTTGGAAGAGGAAATTTATGCGCTGGCAAACGGCGAACGCTTTAATATTCGTTCTCCCAAACAATTGGGCGAGATATTATTTGAGCGTTTGGGGTTGCCTGCGAAACGGAAAACCAAAAGCGGATACTCCACCGATGCCGAAGTGTTGGAAAGTCTTGTCCACTTCCATCCTATTATAGAAAAAATACTGGCTTATCGCCAACTGGATAAGCTGAAGGCCACTTATTGCGAAGGTCTTTCCAAAGCGGTGGCCGAGGATGGCAGGATTCACACCCGCTTCAAGCAGACCGAAACCCGAACCGGCCGCATCAGCTCGGCAGAGCCCAATTTGCAGAATATCCCGGTCCGCCAGGAAGTGGGAAGTCGGCTGCGCGGCTTTTTCAAGGCCAGGGAAGGATGTCTGCTGGTGGATGCCGACTATTCCCAGATCGAGCTGCGGGTATTGGCGCATATGAGCGGCGACCCGGCCATGGTAAAAGCCTTTGCGGACCATCTGGATATTCACACCCAGACGGCCTCTCAGGTATTTCATATGCCGCCCGAGCTGGTCACACCCCTGATGCGCTCTCGGGCAAAAGCGGTGAACTTCGGGATTGTTTACGGAATCGGAGCATTTTCTCTCTCTGCTGACATCGGCGTAAGTGTGGCGGAAGCCAATCAATATATTAAGAGCTATTTTGCGGTTTATCCCAGGGTAAAAGAGTTTTTGGACAACACGGTGGCAGAGGCCAAGGAAAAAGGGTATGTAACCACTTTGTTTGGCCGCCGCAGACCCCTGCCTGAGCTGGCCTCCTCCAATGCGAACCTGCGCAACTTCGGAGAACGGGCGGCCAAAAACACCGCCATTCAGGGCACCGCCGCAGACATTATTAAGATTGCCATGGTAAAAGTCTCCCGGCGCCTAAAGGCGGAGGGCCTGAAAAGTCGGCTGATCTTACAGATACACGACGAATTGATTGTGGAGGCCCCCATAGACGAGGTGGAGCAGGCTTCCCTCATCCTGCGGGAGGAGATGGAGAAAGCCGCGAAGCTGGATTGCCACCTCTCCGTGGATCTCCATGTGGGAAAGAACTGGCTTGAGGCCAAAGGATAAAATGGGAATGAAAGAAAGGAGTATGGAGAGGTTTGAAGCTTTTGTTTGTATGCACGGGCAATACCTGCCGAAGCCCTATGGCCGAGTCCATCGCGGCCCAGTTTTCCGCAAGCCGGGGATTGGGCTGGGAAGTCAAGAGCGCGGGTCTCAGCGCTTTTGAAGGGGATGGTATTGCCGAGCAGTCCGCAAAGGTTTTAGAGGAAAAGGGGATTGAAATTAAATGCGAAACATCCCGCCGATTCACAAGAGAACTGGGCGAGTGGGCGGATTGGATCTATGTGATGTCCCCCCAGCATATAGAGTTTATCAATATGCGCTATCCCGAATTTTCAAAGAAGACAAAGCTGTTGGGGGAGGGGATCCCCGATCCCTATGGCCAAGGGATAGAGGTATATCGGCAGTGCTTTGACCGCATTGCTGCAGCCATAGAAAAGATTGAAATATAGAACAAGAGAAATCCGGAGGTGGACTTTCGTGTTAGAGGACCCTGGTCGATTACGAATCGAAAAATTGACAAATGCAACCGTGGAAGAGGTGGCGGCGCTGGAGCAGGAGATTTTCTCCGAGCCCTGGTCGGCTGAAGCCATTGCGGCAGAGGTTGACAACCCGCTGAGCGTATTCTTAGTTGCGCTGTTGGATGGGAAAGTGGTAGGATATGTTGGCATGCACCATGTGGTGGATGAGGGGTACATTGCCAACCTGGCCGTGAAAGAGGGAATGCGCCGGCAGGGGATAGCCACCCAGCTGCTGCAAAGCTTGGACGAATATGCCGAGAAAAACCGGCTGGAATTTGTCACTTTGGAGGTTCGCCAATCCAACGAAGAGGCCATTGCTCTTTACGAAAAAAATGGCTATCGTGTGGAAGGACGTCGAAAAGATTTTTACAGGCGTCCCAGGGAAGACGGTTTGATTATGACAAAATCATATTAGTTAAGGATTAAATAAAAGAACCATGAACATATTTGCCATTGAAAGCTCCTGTGATGAAACGGCTGCCGCTGTTGTAAAGGACGGACGGCAGGTTTTATCCAGTGTGGTTTATACTCAGATTGCCGAACACCAAAAATACGGAGGTGTTGTGCCTGAGATCGCTTCCCGCCGTCACGCCGAGCATATTACTCGGGTTGCAAAGGAGGCCTTGGAACAAGCCGGAATGGGCCTTGAACAGATTGACGCAGTGGCGGTTACGGCCGCGCCCGGGTTAATCGGCGCCTTGCTGGTGGGAGTGAACTTTGCCAAGGGATTGGCGTTTTCCGCAGAAAAACCCCTCATTCCGGTTCACCATATCCGAGGGCACATTGCCGCCAATTATATTGCCTTTCCCCAGTTGGAGCCTCCTTTTCTGGCGCTGGTGGTTTCGGGCGGACACACCCAGATTCTTTTGGTTGAGAGCTATACCCGCTTTAAAACCATCGGGCGCACAAGAGATGACGCCGCAGGGGAAGCCTATGACAAG
>JAKOTC010000274.1 GCA_029776465.1 Bacillota bacterium | reverse complement strand
TGAAAGAGGAAGTAGGGGCCGATATAACCGTCGGTGATTTGAAGTGGGTGGCGGAAATCTTCTTTCCCTGGGGCGACAAACCCTGTCATCAAATCTGCTTGTATTATGAGATTCACCTCACTTCAAACAGCCGGATTCCGCTGGAGGGCTCATTTGTGGGAGCCGAGAAGTTGGAAGGGCGAAATTTTCAGATTGAATTTTACTGGGTGCCCATCGAAAAGCTTGATGAGATCGAGGTGTACCCCACTCAGGCCGCTTCGCTGATAAAAAACCTTCAATCGGGCGTACAGCATTTTGTTTATAGAGAGAAGTAAGCCGGAAAGCGGGGTTATTTCAAATAAAGTTCAATCGCATTACAGTCTGTGTTGATATGTACGGATGTCCGAACCGTTGCAAACATTGCTGGATCGGCGCCACGCCCAACGGAAATTTACGCCTTCAGCGCTGGAGTATGTAGCCAATCAATTCAGGCCTTTCACAGATTGTCTGGAAGTGTTCGACTGGTACCGCGAGCCGGACTTTAAAGACAATCATAAAGAGCTTTGGGAATTATGCCAAAGACTGTCCGATATAAAAACCCCGCATTTTGAACTGATCAGCGTATGGAGAATCGTCCGGGATAAGGAATACATCCTATGGCTTTCCTCTCTTGGAGTAAAGGCCGCTCAATTAACCCTTTTCGGCGTGGAAGAGACAACGGACTATTATACCGGCAGAAAAGGGGCCTTTCAAGATCTGTTAAAAGCCATTGAGATTTTGATAGAAAATAAGATTGCTCCAAGAATTCAGACTTTTATCAATAAAGATAATATCGATGAGCTTCCATATATCGAAAACCTGATAAGAGAGCTGGATTTGGAAAACCGATGCAAAGCTTTTGAAACGGAGTTTTCTTTTTTTCTCCATCAGGGCTCCTGTGACGGTGAAAATGAAAAACTCTACAATATCAGAATAACCCCGGATGATTTGAGTAAAATTCCGCAGAAACTTATTCAGTTCACGCTAAAACATTTTCACGCCGGCACTTTGGAAGAGGTGTTTGGCCGAACGGAACAATCCCTCTATGAAGAATTCAGTTTGGAGGATTCTACTGCCAGCTATGTAAGTGACAGCCCTGTTTTCTACATAGACAAGGATTTTAATGCATATCCCAATATTACAACACCGGCACCCCACTGGTGTTTAGGAAACCTGAAAACACAGGGCGCTGAAATCGTGTTGGCGCATTATCGGGAAAACAAAAGTCCTGCGCAGCATACCCGTTTCACCGTTCCGTTAAGTGAAATGGTAAAATCCCAGGGCGATAAAGAAAGTCAAAAATTATTTACAAGAAATGATTATATTACTTTTTTATGAACAAATGCTGCAGAACTCATTGAGGTGATATCATGTCCTTTGCCAGGCAGACCAAAGAACGCTTGCTGGAAATCGATTTAAAAGACTGCTGCGGCGCGGCGTTTTGCTGCGGTCTGCTGTTTTCCCATGCCGGACGCACCAAAAAGAGCCTGCTTCGAACCGAGCTGCCGCAGCTGTTCGGTCTTCTTGACCGTTTCTATCGGCAACAAACGGGGGAGGCATTGCCTTGTTTAATGCCCTCAGAGGACAAGCTTCCCCTTATTATTGCTTTTAAAGAGCCGGAGGAGGAGAGCCGTCAGGCGGTTTTGGATCTGTTTGGAAAATGGGAGTCCAAGGGCGGAAAAGTGGTGCCGGACCCGGCCCTGTTAAAAAAGGAATGCTGCCGAAGGGCTTTTGTCCGGGGACTTTTTGTGGGCTGCGGAATGATCTGCGACCCCGAAAAGGAATATCATCTCGAGCTTACCTTTGCCACTCCCGCCCAGACGGAAGGGGTATTGGCGGTGCTCTCCCGCTGTAAATTCTCCCCCAAGCTGACGATAAGGCGGGGGCGGTACACCCTCTATTTTAAAGAGAGCGGACAAATCGAGGATTTTCTGGCCTTTATCGGGGATAACAACGGAATGTTTGAGCTTTCCAATATCCGTATTTATAAAGATCTGCGCAACGCCGCCAATCGCAAAACCAACTGCGATATGGCCAACCTTGACCGAACCGTAGCGGTAGCCGCCCGTCAGGTAGAGGATATCCGGCTGATCGCCGAGCGGATGGGCTTGGACAGCCTGTCCGACGAGCTGAAGCAAACCGCTCTTCTACGTTTGGAAAACAGTGAAATGAGCCTTGCACAGATGAGCCGGGAATTGGGCATAGGCCGCTCGGGGGTCAACCATCGGTTGAAAAAGCTGTCCGAACTGGCCGAAAGCTTGCGAGCTAAAGATAAAAGGGAGGGGGAGGCATGAGTTTTGTCCATCTTCATCTTCACAGTGAATACAGTCTGTTGGATGGAGCTTGCCGACTGTCGGATTTAGTGGAGAACACCAAAGCGCTGGGCCAAACCGCCGTAGCTGTGACAGACCATGGCAACCTCTGCGGAGCGGTGGATTTTTACAAGCTGGCCAAGGCTGCCGGTATCAAGCCCATCATCGGCTGCGAAGTCTATGTGGCTCCCCGTAAACTGACCGACAAACAGCACGGTCCCGACACCACCCCTCACCATCTGGTATTGCTTTGCAAAAACGAGGTGGGCTATCAAAACTTGATTTACATGGTTTCCCGAGGCTGGACGGAGGGATTTTATAATAAACCCCGAATTGACAAAGAACTGCTGGTTGCCCATCACGAGGGATTAATCGCCCTGTCGGCCTGTTTGGCTGGGGAGGTCTCTTCTAAATTGATGACGGGCGATTATGCCGGAGCCAAGGAAACCGCCCTGTGGTTTCAGTCCCTATTCGGAGAGGATTATTACCTGGAATTGCAGAATCACGGCCTGGAAGAGCAGAAAGTCATCAATCCCCTAATTAAAAGATTGGCAGCCGAAACCGGCATCGGGCTGGTGGCCACCAATGATACTCATTACTTAAAAAAAGAGGACGCCTTTACCCAGAAAGTGCTGGTCTGCATCCAGACCAATACCACGGTGGACTCTCCCTCCGCTATGGAATTTCCCACCGAGGAATTTTATCAAAAATCCGAAGAGGAGATGCGCGCCCTTTTTCCTGATTGCCCCGAAGCTATTGAAAATACGGTAAAAATTGCGGAAGCCTGTAATTTTTCCTTTGAGTTTGGAAAAACTAAATTGCCCGATTTTCATCTTCCGGAAGGGGAAACCGCTTCTGAAAATGCGTCTTCCGAGGAGGCACACTTTCATTACCTGCGCAAGCTGACAATGAAGGGTTTTGCCCGTTTATACCCTAATCCCACCGACGCGGCAAAGGAACGGTTGGAATATGAACTGTCCGTCATTCGGCAGATGGGGTATACAGACTATTTTTTAATTGTGCAGGACTTTATCGCCTATGCCAAAAGCCGGAATATTCCGGTGGGTCCGGGCAGGGGCTCGGGCGCCAGCAGTCTGGTGGCCTACTGTCTGGGGATCACCGGCATCGATCCGCTGAAATATGATTTGGTGTTCGAGCGGTTTTTGAATCCCGAACGGGTCAGTATGCCCGATTTTGACGTGGACTTTTGTTATATCCGCCGTTCCGAAGTGATTGACTATGTTATTCATAAATACGGCGCCGATCAGGTGGCGCAGATTGTCACCTTTGGAACCATGGCGGCCCGGGCCGCCGTCCGAGATGTGGGAAGAGCCCTTGGAATCTCCTACTCCCTGGTGGACACAGTGGCCAAAATGATCCCGCGGGATCTGCATATCACCCTAGATAAGGCCCTGGAGGCCTCCACCGAGTTAAAGCAGCGGTATCTTTCCAACCCTCAGATCAAGCGGCTGATCGATACCGCCCGGGCACTGGAGGGGATGCCCCGCCACAGTTCGACCCACGCGGCGGGGGTGGTCATCACCAAGTTGCCGGTTTGGCGGTATGTTCCCCTGATGAAAAATGACAACGCCGCAGTAACCCAGTTTACCATGACCACCCTGGAAGAACTGGGCCTTTTGAAAATCGACTTTCTGGGCCTTCGCAACCTGACCGTGATTCAGGACACCGTCAACCATATCCGCCGCCATCAGCCGAATTTTGATATCGAGAAAATTCCAGAGGATGACCCGGCGGTCTTCGCCATGCTCTCCCGCGGAGAAACCGACGGAGTGTTCCAGCTGGAATCCGGAGGAGTGCGCAACGTGCTGATCCGCCTCAAACCCACCAGCATTGAGGATTTGACGGCCGTTACCTCCCTCTATCGGCCGGGGCCGATGGAGTCCATTCCCCGGTATATTGAATGCCGGCACCACCCGGAAAAAGTGCATTATCGCCATCCGCTTTTGGAACCGGCTCTGCGCTCCACTTACGGGGTTATTGTGTACCAGGAACAGGTGACCCGCATCTGCCGGGACCTGGCAGGGTATTCCTACGGACAGGCCGACCTGGTTCG
>JAKOTC010000273.1 GCA_029776465.1 Bacillota bacterium | reverse complement strand
GGATAAGATTTTCTCGGCGACAGCGTCCAGCTGTCTGCTGATCTCTTCTTCCGCCATCGGTATGCTCTCATCGGGATTTTCTGCGGCTGCAATGATTTCGTCAAGGGTAATGGTTCCGCTTCTGTTATCCTCCATAAAACTCGTTTACCCCTCTCTTTCTCTCTTCCATCTGTGAAAATCCTTTGATATATTCAAGCGGTAATTTAAAATTATAGATTCGCTGGATCTTTCCGTCCGGCCGAATGAGCCGGGTTACTCCGCCCGCCCCACAGGCATAGACCGAATGAAGTTCGTTCATCATGTATATGTTATAGAAGCCGATCTGATGATTTCTTCCCCATCCGATATTCTCGCTTCCGCCCACGGTATCCTTCTGACGGTAAAGATAATAGGGTTCATAACCGTTCATGCGGAGAGCATCATAGGCATAGCTGACTCCGCCCGCTTCCTTCGCGGTAATCCATTCGTCGGCCTGGCCGGTTTGAGCCAGGGCGGAACTGCGCTTCTTATAAAATGAGTGAACGGTGATTCCGGAGGGTTTCAGTTCTAAAATTCGGTCCATGGTTTTGCAAAAGCCCTCGGTGGTGTCTCCGGGAAGCCCGGCGATCAGATCGGTGTTGATGTTCTCAAAGCCCATGGCCGATGCCAGTTCAAAGGCTTGGTAAAACTGGGCGGTTGTATGCCTCCGGCCGATGCTTTCCAGCACCCGGTCATCCAGAGTTTGGGGATTGATGCTGATCCGACTGACGTCGTATTCCTTTAACACCTCAAGCTTCTCCCTGTCGATGACATCCGGGCGGCCTGCTTCAAAGGTGTATTCCTCCAATCCTTCTGCAAGGGGGGAAATAGAGGCCAGCAGTTTTTTGATTTGTACCGGGCTTAATACAGCCGGGGTTCCTCCCCCGATATAGACCGTTTTCAGCCGCTGACCCAGGGATCGGATGATCTCGCCCGTCAGTTCAATCTCGCGGCATAACAGGTTTAAATATTCGTCAATCAGCTTATGCCCAACCTTGTTGTTCTCCTGGGAAACAAAAGAGCAGTATGCGCATCGGGTGGGACAGATGGGAATGGAGATATACAGGCTGCAATCCTGCGGTTCGACAGGGGAGAGCTCGCGAAGCTCACAAAGGGCCACTTGGGTGCAAAGCTGGGTTTTATCGGCGGAAACATAAAATTCCTCCCGAAACAGCCTCTGGGTTTCCTCCAGTCCAACCTCTCCGATTAAACCCTTAAAAAGTTTCACAGGCCGTATTCCGGTGAGAATACCCCAGGGTGGCGAATACCCGGTGCAGGGGAGGGCCGCCTGATAAAATGCCTTTCCCATGGCAACATCCAAATCCGGGGCACCCAGATACTCCGAGCGGGGGGCGGAGGCATTTCCTTCAAAACATCCTTTTTCCGAGCAGACGATGACCCTGGTGGCAACCTCCTGCTCGTTTTGGTAAGGTATCGACACCTCAACCTGAAAATCTCCCGATTCGGTTTGGGAAACCGAATGCCCGGGGAAAAATTGTTTACATAGATTTATTGCCTCATAACGGCAGGTTTCATTTCTGCAAAGCAGTCCAATCATTTTTCAAACTCATTTCGCGGCACGCATTTAATCTCATGCACTATGGCAGGTGAATTCGTTGTGCCGTCTTATTCTTGTAAAAAGCTGTTTGTTCTCAGCTCATTTTCAATGGTGGAATAGGAGCCATGCCCGGGGAGAAGTTTCAGCGCCGGATCCAATAACCGGATTCGCTGAAGGGTGATTTTATATAGTTCCCAGCTTCCTCCCGGCTGATCGTAGTTACCGATGGTTCCGGCAAAAAGGGTGTCGCCGGAAAAAAGCATATCCTCAATCTGATACATAGAGGAACCCGGGGAATGGCCCGGTGTGTGATAAATCTTTATTTTTCGGCTGCCCAGATAAAGCTCGCTGCCCTCTGTCACTAAAATATCTGCCGGTTCCACTGTGAGGGAGCCGGAGTAATAATAGGAGAGATTGCTTTTTTCATCCGTCAGCATATCGGCGTCTGCCACATTGATGATGACTTTGCAATCCGGATATTCTTTTTTCAGCATATCCGTTCCGCCGATATGGTCAAAATGCCCATGGGTCAGCAGAATCTTGGTCAGATTGCCGCCGGCTGCAGCTACGGCTTCGGCCAGTTTCGGGTCTGGGTATCCCGGGTCCACCACCAGCGTTTCCCCGCAATCGGGGTCATGAAGGATATAGCAGTTAGAGGCCATCGGACCGAGTATGCGTCTGTATAATTTCATAGAATTCCTTCCAGAATCGGTTTTGCAAAGCTTGCATAACCATTATATCACAAATGTTGAAATATTGCCATCCGGTTTGAATTGGCCGGACTATATACGTTTGACATACAGAACACCTGAGATGGTGTTCAGCTTGTTAATCAGGGATTTCAGCTGCATGCTGCTGGAAATCCGGACCACCACGGAATACTCTCCCACCTTATCGCTGCGGGGTACCCGCATAATGCCTTCGGTGAAGATATTGTCCGCTGCCAGAAGCGCCGAGATCTGATTGAAGATATTCAGCCCCTGCTCGGTTATCACGCTGAGAGCAGCCTTGTAAACCTCGCCGGATTTTTCTGCCCAAGTGGCTTCAAGCCAGCGCTCGGGTTCTTTCTTTCGGTTCGCTTCCACATTGGGGCAGCCGATACGGTGAATGGCCACGCCGCCTCCACGGGTGACGAAGCCGATAATATCGTCTCCGGGAACGGGATTGCAGCAGCGGGCAAACTTGGTCAGGCAGTTGTCAAAGCCCTGGATAATTACGCCGCCCGTGGCGTGCTTCACCTTGGAATGGACCGGTTTGGTCTGTTCGGCAGTGGTCTGCTCGGGGGCGATAAATTTCTGCAGGTCCTCACGCAGCTTGGGCAGCAGCTTTGCCATGGAAATGCCGCCGTAACCCAAAGAGGCATAAAAGTCCTCCGGCTCCAGGAAATGATTGCGGCGAACGGTTTCCATCAAAACCTGCTCCAACTGTTCGCTTGTAATGCGGGGAGCGATTTTTCGAGCTTCTCTTTCGAATTCCTCTTTACCCTCGGCGATATTTTCTTCTCTTTTCTCTTTTTTGAACCACTGGCGGATTTTATTGCGGGCTTCACTGGTTTTGGCTATTTTCAGCCAGTCTTTGCTGGGACCTCTTCCCTGAGCCTGGGTAGTCAAAATCTCCACCACCGTGCCGGAGGTGAGAACGGTGTCCAGGGGGGCGATCTTTCCGTTGACCTTGGCGCCGATCATCCGGTTGCCCACCGCTGAGTGGATGGCATAGGCAAAGTCGATAATGGTGGCTCCCATGGGCAAAACCCGAACCTCACCTTTGGGAGTGAAGACGAAGACCTCATCGCTGGTGAGCTCTGTTTTAATCGCCTTCCGCAGGTCTTCATCCCCAGCGGCCTCATCCTTTGCCTCCAGCATTTGACGGATCCAGCCCATCTGTTCTTCCAGGGCTCCGTTTTTACTGCTGTCCAATCCCACTTTATATTTCCAGTGAGCGGCGACACCGTATTCGGCCTGATGGTGCATCTCATGAGTGCGAATCTGCACCTCGCAGGGCAGCCCGCGCCGGCTGATGACGGTGGTATGGATGGAACGATAACCGTTATTTTTGGGAATGGAAATATAGTCTTTGAACCGGTCGGGCATGGGCTTAAAGGCATCGTGAATGATGCCCAGCGCGATATAGCATTCCGACACGGTGTTGACGATGATGCGGACGGCAAAGATGTCATAAACATCCCGACCCATCAGATAAATTTTTCGATAGATGCCGTAGATGCTTTTCACACGGCTGTCAATTTTAAACTCAAATCCGCAGTCTTTAAACTTCTCAATGATTTGCTGTTTAAAGCTCTCCAGAAATTCTTCCTGGGCTTCGGAAGTCATCCCGATCTGCTCTTCAATCTCCTTACAGGCCACAGGGTCAAGCACCCGGATGGCGATGTCCTCCATCTCGTTTTTCAGGGCCCAGATTCCCAGCCGATGAGCAATGGGCGCATAGATTTCCATGGTTTCCAGAGCCTTTTCACGCTGCTTCTGAGGAGGCTGGAAAGAGAGGGTTCTCATATTGTGAAGCCGGTCGGCCAGCTTAATGATAATCACTCGAATATCATGGCTCATGGCAAGCAGCATTTTTCGGATTTCCTCTGATTGCTGCTCATCCTTTGTGGTATATTTGATATTCCCCAGCTTGGAAACACCGTCCACCATAGCGGCAACGGTGGGACCAAATTTTTCGGTAAGGGTTTTTATGGAGACGCCGCAATCCTCCATTACATCATGCAAAAGAGCTCCGCATATGGTTTCGCAATCCATTCCCAGGTCCAGCAGAATACGGACAACTTCAATAGGATGGATGATATAGGGTTCGCCGGAAAGGCGTTTTTGATTACGGTGCTTTTCGGCCGCAAAGGCAAAAGCAGACGCAATCGTATCCACTTCCTGAGAAGTGAAAGCTTTTTCAAGCTCGGCCAACAGCTTTTCCCAAAGTATATTTTCTTGTTC
>JAKOTC010000272.1 GCA_029776465.1 Bacillota bacterium | reverse complement strand
TGCAGCCCGTGAGATCCTGAAAGGGCCTTATGGGGTGGGCCGTGTGATCGCCCGTCCCTTCACGGGAGAGGCGCCGAATTTCAAGCGCACCGCCAACCGCCACGATTTTTCCCTTGAACCTCCCAAGACCACCCTTCTGGATGCGGTAAAGGCCAAAGGTTTAGAATCCATTGCGGTGGGTAAAATAACAGATATCTTCGCAGCGCGGGGAATCACCCAAACCATCTTCACTCATTCCAACACCGAGGGAATGGCCGAGACTCTGAAACTGGCCGACCAAGATTTTACCGGCCTGTGTTTCACCAATCTGGTGGATTTTGATATGCTCTACGGGCACCGCAACGACATTGACGGCTATGCCGCCGCCCTGGCCGAATTTGACGCCTGGCTTCCCGGCTTCCTGTCCAAGCTGGGTGAGGAGGATGTGTTGATGATCACTGCCGACCACGGCTGTGACCCTGGTGATATCAGCACCGATCACACCCGGGAATACACGCCCCTTTTGATTTATGGAAAATCGGTACGGCCCGTCAATCTGGGCACCCGTTCCACCTTTGCCGACATCGCCGCAACCGCGGCCGAATGGCTGGGCGTTTCTCTGGACACCCCCGGCGAAAGCCTCGTCAACGCTTTAAAATAGGAGGCCGTTATGGATTCAAAAAAACTAGTTGAACTGGCAGTGGAAGCCATGGGCAGGGCCTATGCCCCCTATTCCGGCTATAAGGTGGGCGCCGCCCTGTTGACCGCCGGCGGAAAAGTCTATCTGGGCTGCAACATTGAAAATGCCGCCTATTCCCCCAGCAACTGTGCAGAGCGCACTGCCTTTTTCAAGGCGGTCAGCGAGGGGGAGCGGGATTTTGTCGCCATTGCCGTGGTGGGCGGTAAAGATGGGGTAATGGAAGGCGTCTTCCCTCCCTGCGGTGTCTGCCGCCAGGTGATGCGTGAGTTTTGCAAACCAAAGACCTTTAAGGTGATCCTCGGAAAGCCCGACGGATTTGAGGAATACACACTGGATGAAATGCTTCCCCACAGTTTCGGGCTTTGATGAACAAGCCAAGAAGGGGAAAATCCGGGCTTTTCGGTTATTTTAAAATTTTTTGGCAAATAAACTAAAAGATTTGTCCAATTATTTATGTTGATTCCCTTACAAAAATGTGCTACAATTTGTTCAGTCAATAAAATAACGGAGGGTTTTTAATGAAAAAGATTGTCAGCCTACTCCTTGCAACCACAATGGCATTTTCATTAATGACGGGGTGTGCATCTTCTACTTCCAGCACCAATTCCGCCGCTTCAAACACCTATGAAATTGCCCTTGTAACCGATGTGGGTAACATCGACGACAAATCCTTTAACCAAAGCGCTTGGGAAGGCGTGAAAAAATTCGCCGAGGAAAACAACATTACCTACAGCTACTATCGTCCCAGTGAAGACTCCACCGTTGCCCGCGTAGACTCCATCAAGTCCGCAATCGACAAGGGCGCAAAAGTGGTTGTCTGCCCCGGCTTCCTCTTTGAAGAAACCATTTACGAGATTCAGAACACCTATCCCGATACCCAGTTCCTGCTGCTGGACGGCGAACCTCATGATGCCGACTACAAGTATGAAACTGCTCCCAACGTCCACTGCATCCTGTATCAGGAAGAGCAGGCCGGTTATCTGGCCGGTTATGCCGCAGTAAAAGAAGGCTATACCAAACTGGGTTTCCTGGGCGGTGTCGAAGTTCCCGCTGTTCAGCGCTTCGGCTATGGCTTTGTTCAGGGCGCCGATGCTGCTGCTAAAGAGCTGGGCAACACCAAGGATGTTTCCGTTAACTACTGGTATTCCGATTCATTTGTTGCCAATGACGACATTAAGACCAAGATGGACGGCTGGTACACCGGCGGCACTCAGGTAGTCTTCGCCTGCGGCGGCGGCATCTATCTGTCCGCTCTGGCTGCTGCTAAGGCCTCCAATGGCGGCAAAGTCATCGGCGTTGACAAGGACCAGGCTCCTGAATCCGAACTGATTATCACTTCCGCTATGAAAGACCTGACCAATTCCGTGATTATCGCTCTCACCGAGTTGTATCAGAACGGCGGTAAATGGGGCGAGGCTCAGAGCGGTAAGACTGCTGTGCTGGGCGCCAAAGATGACTGCGTCGGTCTTCCCACCGCTTCTACCTCCTGGAGAATGACCAAGTTTACCGTTGAGGAGTATAACGCTCTGTTTGCCAAACTGAAGGATGGCACCATTGTTCCTTCCAACAAAACAGATGCCGCTCCCGAAGTCAGCATCAAGGTAAACTACGAAAACTAAATCACTGAATATTGATTCCGTAAAAGGCCGGGCTGTTGCCTGGCCTTTTGTGGATAATGAGAGGGATTCGCCATGAGTGAATATATTATCGAAATGCTGGGCATCACCAAAGATTTTCCCGGCATCCGGGCAAATGACAACATCACCCTCCAGTTGAAAAAGGG
>JAKOTC010000271.1 GCA_029776465.1 Bacillota bacterium | reverse complement strand
TTCTGGAAGAAGAAGGCTTTGCGGTGGAAATATCCGACACACTGGACAGCTTTGCCCATCCGGACAAGCTGAAAGAGCTGGATTTAATTATCCCCCTTTGGACCATGGGCGAGATCAAAGGCGAGTATGTGACCAATGTGGCCGCGGCGGTGGAATCCGGCGTGGGGCTGGCGGGCTGTCACGGCGGGATGTGCGATGCTTTCCGCAACGACACCAACTGGCAGTTTCTCACCGGCGCCCAATGGGTCGCCCATCCCGGCAACGACGGCATCGAGTATGTGGTGAATATCAAAAAGAACGCCTCCTCCCCCATCATCGCGGGGATCGACGATTTCGCCGTAAAAAGCGAACAGTATTACATTCACATCGACCCTTGTGTCAACGTGCTGGCTACCACCCGCTTCCCGGTGATTGACGGCCCCCATGCCGCCAACGGCGCGGTGGATGTCCCCGTGGTTTATACCAAGCTGTGGGGAAAGGGCCGGGTGTTTTATAGCTCCTTGGGACATGTGGCCAGCGTCTTTGATATCCCCGAAGCCAAACAGCTGATGCGGAACGGATTCCTTTGGGCATCCAAATAAATCTGAAAGGAAGGGCGAGCTTATGAAAAAAGTCAATATCGGTGTGGTCGGCTGCGGCAATATCAGCGGCATCTATTTTAAAAATCTGACACAGACTTTTTTAAACACCCATGTTTACTCTTGTGCAGACCTTAACCAGAAGGCTGCAAAAGCTGCCGCCGAACAGTGGAATATTCCCCGCATTCAAACGCTGGAGGAGATGCTGGAAGACCCGGAAATTGAAATCATTTTAAATATCACCACCCCTCAAAGCCATTATGACATCTGTAAAAAGGCTCTGCTGGCCGGAAAGCATGTCTATGTGGAAAAGCCCCTTTCCCTCTCCTTCGATCAGGGTGCCGAGCTGGTAAGGCTTGCCCATGAAAAGGGACTGATGCTGGGAGGAGCGCCCGACACCTTTCTGGGGGGCGGCATCCAGACCTGCCGCAAGCTGATCGACGACGGCTTTATCGGCCAGCCCATCGGCGCCACGGCGTTCATGCTGTGTCACGGCCATGAAAGCTGGCATCCCTCGCCGGAGTTTTATTATAAAAAGGGCGGCGGCCCCATGTTTGATATGGGCCCCTATTACCTCACCGCGCTGGTCAATCTGATGGGGGGCGTGAAAGAAGTGACCGGCATGACCCATAAAACTTTTGACACCCGCACCATTACCAGCCAGCCCAAGTTCGGCACAGTGGTAGAGGTGGAGGTTCCCACCCATGTCGCCGGATCGCTTCGATTTACAAACGGCGCCATCGGCACCATCATCACCTCCTTTGATGTCTGGAACAGCACCCTGCCCCGCATTGAAATCTACGGCACCCGGGGAAGCCTTTTAGTGCCCGACCCCAACACCTTCGGAGGGCCTGTGCTGCTTTCGACCCTGGACGGCAGCGGCTTTAAAGAGATTCCCCTCACTCACATCTACGCCGAAAACAGCCGGGGGCTGGGCGTGGCGGATATGGCTCAGTGCATCCTGGAAGGCAATCGCAACAATAAGGCCAGCGGCGCGCTGACCAACCATGTGCTGGAGATTATGTGCGGCATCCACGAATCCGATGAAACCGGCAGAACCTATGTGATGAAAAGCAGCTTTGACCGGCCAGAGCCCCTGCCCTGCGGGCTGATCAAAGGATATGTGAGATAAAACCTTTTTACAGACATTTTAACCGCAATGGCGGGTTATCGGCCATTGCGGTTTTATATCACCGGCTTGCAATTGCCGTTGAGGAATGCCTTAAATCCTCATGGCTTGTTTTTCGTTTCCTACTTGATTTGCAACACACTATCCGATATAATGCTTCAAGGGAGATGATATAAATGGACTTGAAAAACAAAAAGATTAATTTTCTGGGCGACAGCATTACCGAAGGAGTTGGAGCCTCCGGTGTGGAGCATATTTATCCCAGCCTTTTGAAAGTGGAGGCTGGACTTTCCACCATCCGAAATTACGGAATCAGCGGGACTCGTATTGCCCGCCAGCATAAGCCCTCCGAGATTGAACGGTTTGACCGCTATTTCTCCTCCCGTGTGGAAGGCATGAATCCGGACGCCGACATCGTGGTGGTATTCGGCGGCACCAATGATTACGGCCACGGGGACGCTCCCCTCGGCCGCTTTGAGGATCGGACCGTGGATACCTTTTACGGCGCCTGCCATGTGCTGATGAAAAGTCTGATTGAAAAGTATGCCGATGGCACGGTTGTATTTATGACCCCTCTTCATCGTGCGGATGAAATCAAAGCCCCTCGGGAGCATATTGACGGCAAAGAAAAAGAGGCCGATATGCTTTCGACCTATGTGAATATTATCAAGGAAGTGGCAGCTTACTATGCCATCCCGGTTCTGGATCTCTATTCGGTCAGCGGGATACAGCCCTGCGTTCCCGTGATAAGAGAAAAATACTGCCCGGACGGATTGCACCCCAACGATGCGGGGCACAAACTGATTGCATCCCGTTTAAAGGGATTTTTGGAGACTCTGTAAAAACATACATCCCGGCGGGGAAAGCCTCTCGCCGGGATTCTTTTGTCAATACAAACATTCTCCCATTTGCCAGCAGGATTTCAATATGATATAATAACATAAAAGGGGGAAATTGGATGCTGCTTGAGTTTGGAAATACCGTTGTGGATGATAAATGGTTTGTGGAAGAACCGCTTCCCACCGGCTTCTGCCGCATTTACTATATTCACAGCGGGGATGTGACTTATCAAAGCGAAAATCAAAAGCTCCGATTGCTTCCGGGGTATGCCTATGTGATGCCTTCGGTTACCCCCTATTCCCTGCACCGAAATGTTGAAGTGGAATTTTCCTGCACCTATCTCCATCTGGACCCGTCCCCCTATTTTGTCAGTGAAACATTCCGGCTTGCGCCCTCCAAAGATCCCCTGTTTTATCACTATCTTGAGTCCATCCGGGCGGCGATTGCACAAGGCAATACTGAAATGCTTCATAAACTGGCCGACCTGTTTATGACATTCTGCGAGGGACAGCCCGGCGTCCGGCGGGTCTCTCCCGAGTTTGAAGCCGTTTTGACCTTTATCGCCAGCCACCTCCATGAAAAAATTTCCCTTCGCACCCTTGGTGAACAAATGGGGTACAACCCCAATTATTTTATTGATTTATTCCGCAAGGAAACCGGGGTTTCGCCTCATCAATATATCATTCGCCGTCGGCTTCAAAAAGCCATCCTGCTGCTGCGGGAAAACCGCTCCGTCACCGAGGTGGCCGAGGCCGTCGGCTTTAGTGACGCCAACAGCCTTGCCCGAGCCTTTAAAGCCCAGTTCG
>JAKOTC010000270.1 GCA_029776465.1 Bacillota bacterium | reverse complement strand
GAAAACCTGCTGGATACCGGTAAAGATCCGGCCAGCAATGATCAGTTCCTGATTTTCCTCTGTGCGGTTATCAAGGCGGTAGATATGTATGGCGATCTGCTGCGGGTTTCTGTTGCCACCGCCGGCAATGACCATCGCCTGGGAGCGAACGAAGCGCCTCCGGCCATTGTCTCCATGTTCCTTGGTGACCATCTCTCTCGCATACTGGACTGCATTGAAAAGGGAGAAAAGGCTATTGAAACCGGTGCCGCCAAATTGGAAACCGGCGTTGGCAGCCTGCCGGTTTTGAACAGGGACACCACCGACCGCAACCGCACTTCCCCCTTCGCATTCACCGGTAATAAATTTGAATTCCGTATGCCCGGTTCTTCCCAGGCTATCGCCGGCATCAACATTGTCTTAAACACCATTGTGGCCGAAACACTCTCCCAGTTTGCGGATAGGCTGGAAGGCGCTGAGGATCTGGATGCCACCATCAAGGCGTTGGTAAAAGAAACGGTGATCTCCCATCGCCGCATCGTATTTAACGGCAACAACTATGCGGAAGAATGGGTTGCCGAGGCTGAGAAGAGAGGCCTTCCCAACCTGAAAAGCACGGTGGATGCTCTGCCCGCCTTTGTTTCGGAAAAGAATATCAACGTATTTGTCAAACATGGCGTCTTCTCCGAGGCAGAGATTCATTCCCGCTATGAGATCCTCCTCGAGAACTATATTAAGACCATCAATATTGAAGCGCTGACCATGCTGGAGATGAGCAAGCGCGAGATCATTCCCGCCTGCCTCAAGTTCTCCAAGAAGGTCTTTGATCACCTGGCCGTCATCAAAAATTCCGATTTGGATGTTGTGATGACCAAAGAAAAGGAACTGGCCGTCAAGCTCTCCGCTCTGATCGATAACCTGATAGCTAAAACAGAGGCGCTGGATTCTGTGGTTATCAATGCCAAGGGGATCACGGACACCCTTGAAACCGCGAGATATTTCCATGACAAGGTTATTCCCGCCATGCAGGAGCTTCGCATGGTTGCCGATGAGCTTGAAACCATTGTGGGCACCGAATACTGGCCCTTCCCCACCTACAGCGAGCTTCTCTTCTCCGTTCGCTGATTGCTCAAGCCTGAGGCTGACTTTGCAGCCCGTTAAATAAGAACACTCCTTCCCAAAAACACCACCCCTCTTCCGCCGTAGCGAAAGAGGGGTGGTGTTTTGTGATCATTCTATGCGATCTCGGATTTGCTTTCAGACTGACTTTGTGTTTTTGCCTTTAAACTTGCGGTCTGCCGCTGAGCCATCACCAGATGATAATAGATTCCCCGCCGTTTGAGCAGTTCCACATGGGTTCCCACCTCGGCGACAGCGCCTTTGTCCAGCACAATCAGACGGTCCGCTTTGCGGAGGGTGGAGAGCCGGTGGGCGATGGCAATGGTGGTCCGTCCCTGGGTCAAACGGTTTATGCAGTCCTGAATAAGGCTTTCAGTTTCCACATCCAGGGCGCTGGTGGCCTCATCCAGAATCAGAATCTCGGGGTTTTTAATAATCGCCCGGGCAATGGCCAGACGCTGGCGTTCCCCGCCAGAGATGGAATATCCGCTTTCTCCGATCAAAGTGTTATATCCGTCGGGGGTTTTCATAATAAATTCATGGGCATGGGCAGCCTTGGCCGCGGCAATCACTTCCTCCAGGGTCGCATCTGGTTTTGCATAAGCGATGTTATCATAGATGCTGCCCGCGAAGAGGAAGGTCTCCTGAAACACCACGCCCACTTTTTCGTGGAGGTATTGGGGCGAGATGTCTCTCAGATCGATTCCGTTAATAGTAATCCGCCCGCCGGTGGGGTCGTACAGCCTCAGGACCAGGTTGATCAGGGTGGATTTACCCACTCCGGATTTACCAACCAGGCCGATCATCTCTCCCGGCCGGATATCCAGATCCATATTTTTTAAAACCGGTTCATAGGATTTGTACCCGAAGGATACATTCTCAAACTTAATTTCACCGGTGAGCGGAGGCTTGAGAGAGGTTTCGGTTTCTTGGATATCGGGTTCTTCGTCGATGATTTCAAAGACTTTCACCATGCTGGTGGTGGCATCGGCCAGCCAACGGGGGAAGGAAACCAGCCAGCGCAGGGGGGAGTAGACATAGCCGATATACATGGTAAACTGGACGAGGATTCCCAGTGTCAGGCTTTGACCCAGAATCATTTTTCCGCCGAAATAAAGCACCAGAAACTCCCCAATGCTGGTGAAAAAGGTGAGCGCCGGGAAAAGCAGTGCCCAAAAGGCCTCGTTGCTGGCCGATACACTGGCCAGCTCCTTGGCGGCGTTGGAGAACTTGGCGATTTCCCTGTCTTCATTGCCGAAGGATTTGACGGTGCGGATTCCCCGGATGATATCATGCAGTATGGACTGACAGCGGGAATTTTTTCTCCATTGCCGCTCATACCGCAGATTAATGGATTTCCAGAAGCGGGAGAGCAACAGCATGACAAAGGGGATCGGACTGATTACCAGCAGGGTGAGCCGCCAATCGGTGAGCAGCAGGATGATAAAGACGAGAATAAAGAGAAATACCTGCTCCGCCGCCCACCGGCCCCCGTCGGACAAAAAGTCCTTGATCGTGGCGGTGTCCTCCATGATCCGGCGGATCAGATCTCCCGGCGTTCGCTTGGAGAGGGAGGCCAGGGAGAGTTTTTGGATGTTTTCATAGGCCATGTTGCGAATCAGGTTGCAAAACCGACACTGGCTTTGTTGAAAATCCGGGAGCCGAAGATATACAGCACTCCTCCGAGAATCCGCGCGGCCAGCATAGCCCCCGCCAGAAAAACAATGTCCGCCCAAGTGCCTGTTCTGGGCTTTAAGTACTGGTCAATTAAAAATCGGCTGATAAAAGGCGGGGCAAGAAAGAGGAGAGAGGAAAAAGCCAGAATGATTTCCGAAAGACCCAGTTTGGCCGAAAAGGGTTTCAGCAACTCAAAGGCTCTGGCAAGAACGGCCTTTCGATTATAACAGAAAAAACAGACTTCCAAGCCTTCGGGCAACGGTCTGCCGCATTGGGGACAAGCCAATTGCTCTTTCTTTTTGGGGATTTGAGCAGTGCCGGTTTGGATGCAATAGTTGACTATTTTGCAGAATTCCCCGGCGGGTTTCAGACAGGACATGGAGAAGCGGCAGAGTATCTGCTCGTTTTCATCTTTATATGTAACGTACAGCACCGCACAGCCGACGCCGGCCAGGACATTGGCTTCCTTCAGCTGAGAGGCTTCGATTCTGAAAGGATTTCCAACCGGATCCTCACCGGTTAAAATACCCTCCTCCCAGAAAACAAGTTCTTTTTTGACAGGTTTCATGTCATTGTTGAGGTCGTATTCAAAAGTGTAGCAGTTGGTGCTTTGGGTGCTTGTTGGACGCACCGCTTGAGTTTGTGAGGCCAAAATTTCACCGCCTTTTTATTCGTTTGGGCGTGGGTGGTTGTGCATTAGAACATATAGGGCTCCAGGCGATGCCTGCTTTTTTTGTCCAGTGCCGACAGGGAGGGGATATAATAACGGTTTCCGTCCACATCAAAAATAATCAGACGATCCTCATCCAGCAATCGGATGTTTTTATTCACATCCCGGATGGCGCATTGCTTGACAAAACCACCCAGGTCCAACTCCATGTAGACATATCCCAGTTTGTCGTGAACCGATTTGACCGCCCGGATAGTGGGGCAGTAATACCGCCGGTCCAGTTCTTCCCTCACCAGCGCAGCCTGCTGGGGGGAGAGCTCCTCAATTGAACGCAGAATTCCGATTTCCTTATTTTCCGGGTCGGCTACGGAGATGTATTCCTCGGGTTTTTGAGTGGGCAGCACCCGCCGCAGACTGATGCGCGGATAGGTCTGGCCATTATAACGGAGGCCGGTAAATGCGCCGCCGGAACGAAAAAATTCCAGCTTAGAGGGATCCAGCAACCCGATATCAATGGTATCGGAGAGCATATTGGGGGTTAAGGTTTCCATCTTAAACTCCTTTCTGACAGAAACGATCGGTCTTTAGGCTTCCATCTGGATGGTTTTCAGCCCTTCCAT
>JAKOTC010000269.1 GCA_029776465.1 Bacillota bacterium | reverse complement strand
GAACCCCAAGAGCTGGAACGCTTTCTTGAAGAACTGGCCCAGCGAAAAAAACAATGATTTTTATCTCGTTTTGACAGCTTTGAGGCTGTGACATACGAGGCTTTGGAAAAAGAAAGGAATGAGCATAAAACATGGGTAAAATGGATGAGAGCAAGGACGTATACGGAAAGCTATCGGATGAAGATGGCGATGAGTTCGACGAAGCCAGAGAGGATACCGATCTCTCCGAGGATCTTGATATTCCGTTAGAACCCGATTCCGATTTGGATCTGTTGGCTTGTGACGATTTGGCTCTGACCGATGATTTGTTGGAACCGGATAGCGACGACATCCGGGATGTGGAAAGTCTTCTGTCTGATTTAGACACTGATAATATCGAAAACTCGCTGGCTTCCGAAGGCATCATGATTGATGACCCCGTCAAGGTTTATTTAAAGGAAATCGGCCGGGTGCCCCTTTTGCAGCCTGAAGAAGAAGTGGATCTAGCCATCCGAATGAGCAACGGAGACGAGGCCGCCAAAAAGCGCTTGTCCGAGGCAAACCTTCGTTTGGTCGTCAGCATCGCCAAGCGTTATGTGGGACGCGGAATGCAGTTTTTGGATCTGATTCAGGAAGGCAACCTGGGTCTGATTAAGGCTGTTGAAAAGTTCGACCACACAAAGGGCTTTAAATTCTCCACTTATGCAACCTGGTGGATCCGGCAGGCCATCACCCGGGCCATCGCCGATCAGGCCCGCACCATCCGTATCCCCGTTCATATGGTTGAAACCATTAATAAAGTAAAAAAAGTCTCCAACCAGCTGTTGCACCAAACCGGCCACGAGCCTTCGGCCGAGGAAATCGCACCGCTAGTTGATCTGCCGGTAGAAAAGGTTCGGGAGATTATGCGGGTCGCGCAGGAACCGGTCTCTCTGGAAACCCCCATCGGCGAAGAGGAAGACAGCCATCTGGGCGACTTTATTCCCGATGATGATGCACCGGCCCCGGCAGAAGCCGCTTATCACGCTTTACTGAAGGAACAGCTGGATGATGTTTTATCCTCTATCGCTTCCCGTGAAGAAAAAGTGCTTCGCCTCCGTTTCGGACTGAAGGACGGACGCCCCCGCACGCTGGAAGAGGTGGGCAGAGAATTTAAGGTCACCCGTGAGCGCATCCGTCAGATTGAAGCAAAGGCGCTTCGTAAGCTTCGTCATCCCAGCCGCAGCAAAAAGCTGAAAGATTTCAACGAAACCTGATTTTGTCCGTCTTTCACCAAGCTGCATAAAAAGCTGTAAAGTGAGGTAACTTCATGCATATCACCTATGAATCCGATTATGCCATTCGCATCGTTAAAACCCTTGCTACGAAAAACACTCGAGTAGATGCAAAAACCATTGCGGAGGCCACCGGGGTAACCCTTCGGTTCTCGTTTAAGATTCTCCGTAAACTTGTGATGGCCAATATTGCCAAATCCTATAAGGGGACACAGGGAGGCTATGTTTTGGCAAGAGATCCCTCTCAGATTACCCTGCGGGAAGTCATTGAGGCCAT
>JAKOTC010000268.1 GCA_029776465.1 Bacillota bacterium | reverse complement strand
GGTGGGGCTGATGGGGCAGATTGTGCGGCAGACCGCCGAGCGGACCGCTGATAAGGACTGCATTGGCTGCGCCAAGCTGGTGGTGTTTTGCAACGCGCCGGAGGACAACCCCTTTATGGCCGGCGCTTTCCACGGGGCGGGCGAACCGGATTCGGCCATCAATGTGGGCGTATCCGGCCCCGGCGTGGTCCGGGCGGCTCTGGCCAAGGCCGGCGACTGCGATCTGACCG
The DNA here is from genome assembly GCA_029776465.1 of Bacillota bacterium. Lineage (GTDB taxonomy): Bacteria > Bacillota > Clostridia > Oscillospirales > JAKOTC01 > JAKOTC01. Next base: position 3,397 of record JAKOTC010000268.1, on the reverse strand, counting down.
AAGTGGCCGACATCATTAAGAAAACCGCTTTCAAAATCACCCGCATGGGCCAGCTGGTGGCCCGGGAAGCCTCCCGCCGCTTGAATGTGCCCTTCGGCATTGTGGACGTGTCGCTGGCCCCCACCCCCGCCATCGGGGATTCGGTGGCCCACATCTTAGAGGAGATGGGGCTGGAATCCTGCGGCGCCCACGGCACCACCGCCGCTTTGGCCCTGCTCAACGACGCGGTGAAAAAGGGCGGGGTCATGGCCTCCTCCCACGTGGGCGGCCTGTCCGGCGCCTTTATTCCGGTGACCGAGGACGCCGGCATGATTGAAGCGGCCCGCCGGGGCAGTTTGTCCATTGAAAAACTGGAAGCCATGACCGCTGTATGTTCGGTGGGGCTGGACATGATTAACATCCCCGGCGACACGCCGCCGGAAGTGATTGCGGCCATCATCGCCGACGAGGCGGCCATCGGCATGGTCAACTCCAAGACCACCGCAGTGCGGGTCATCCCCGCCATCGGCAAAAAGGTGGGCGAGGAACTGAATTTCGGCGGCCTGCTGGGGGGCGGCCCGGTGATGGCTGTCAACACCTATTCCCCCGCCCGGTTTATCCGCCGGGGCGGCCGGATTCCGGCGCCTATGCAGAGTTTGAAGAATTGATAGATATTAACGAAAAAAGTGAGAGGATGTGCCCTCTCACTTTTTGTGTTATAAGGGTAGCTTTCAATCCTTCCCTTTGCAGGTTCCCCGGCCGCTTTATGGGGCAAGCATCAAAGAAAAGCAATTTACATACTTGATTTATATTTACTAAAGTACTATAATGCAATCGACCATATGATTTGCCAAATGTCGGTAACGCAACTTCGACATAAAAACAGTTGAGCCGCACCTGTGATGCCCTTTCTTGTGAAAGGGTATCAATGCTTTGGTGCATACTTGCATAGGGAAGGTCATATGGATGGGAACATGTCAGCCCATTTTTCAGTTTGATTTGTAGCCCAAAAATGGCTCCCCAGAAACCGTCTGCAGCGGGCCACAGCTTTGGGAGAGTAACGCCTTCCGGAGAGGGATGAAACATTTATGAAGATTATCATTGTCGGCTGCGGAAAGATCGGCTATACCATAGCAAAGGTCTTATCCGAAAGAGAGGACATACATGTAACGGTGGTGGACACCGATCCAGATATATTTGATAACGCGGAACCTTTGGATGTCATATTCATTCAGGGCAATGGCGCCAATGAGAAAATTCTGATGGAAGCCGGCGCCAATGAGGCCGATGTCATTGTCAGCACCACCAATTCCGATGAACTGAATGTGCTGTGCTGTATTATGGCCGAGCGCCTGGGGACCAAACATTCCATAGCCAGAGTGCGCAATCCGGAATATATGCTGGAATATAACAAGCTGTGGAAAGACCTTGGTATCGATATGGTCATCAATCCCGAGCGCCAAACCGCAAGAGAAATTTCCAGGATTTTAAGATACCCTGCCGCCGATGAGGTAGATACCTTCATCAACGGCAGGGTTGAATTGGTTACTTTTAAAGTATCCGAAACCCCGGAATATTTCGTTGGCAAAAGCGTATCCCAGATTTTCGACAGGCACATGGGCGTGCTGCTGGCGGTGGTGGAAAGGGAAAACCAGGCGTTTATCCCAAACGGCGATTTCGTCTTTCAGGAATCCGACATCGTCAGAATCCTGGGCCGCCCATCGCAAATTATGGAATTCCTGATCCATATTAAGAGAAGGTCTAAAAAGACCCAGGAAATCATGGTGATAGGCGGCGGGAAAATTACCCATTATCTGGTGGAACTGTTAAACCGGCATACCACCAGAGCCCAAATCAAAATCATTGAAAAAGACCGGGCAAAATGTGAAGCCCTGTATGAAGCTTTGTCCGCTGCCTCCCTGGAACGCCATTGCCTGTTCATCCACGGGGATGGCACCAATGAAGAGCTCCTCACCGCTGAAGAAATCGATAAAATGGACGCTTTCGTCTGCCTGACCGACCGGGATGAGGAAAACATTTTCATCTCCCTTTACGCGCTGCGCAAAGGGGTCAAGAAGGTCATAACCAAGGTCAATCACCTGCATCACAACATGGCCAAAAATTTGGGGTTGGACTTGGGAAGCGTGATTACGCCCCAGAATATTACGGCGAAAAGCGTTGTGCGATACGTTGACGGGCTGTCGGCGGCCATTGGCAGCAATATCCGAACCATGCACCAGATTTTCTCCGGTGAGGACGGGGATGTGGAGGCCATTGAATTTCAGGTGAATAAACAAGCACAATGCCTGGATATCCCCCTGAAAGACTTAAACTTGAAAAAAGGGATTTTGATAGGCTGCATCAGCCGGGATTCGGAGGTCATCATTCCGTCCGGTGAAACCCAGATGCATGTGGGCGACAGCGTCATTATCATCTCCAAGAATAACGAAATCTTTGATATTGACGATATTTTAGCCTGATCGCCGAAATAGTGAAAAGAAACCAAAGGGATAATGCAACATGAATTACAGGCTCATTTTTAAATTGATTGGCAACGTACTCAGAATAGAAGCATTGTTCATGCTTTTTCCCCTTGTGGTATCCCTTATCTATGGCGGCGGGGATTACCTGGCCTTCCTGTGGTCCATTGTCATATTAGCCGTCACAGGCACATTACTGACTTGGCTCAAGCCCAGGGACCAGAACTTCAGAACCAAAGACGCCTTTGTGGTGGCCGGGTTTTCATGGGTGTTACTCTCCCTATTCGGCGCGTTGCCGTATTACTTTTCCGGATATTTTAACTCTTATATTGACTGCGTTTTTGAATCCATATCCGGCTTTACCACCACCGGCGCCTCCATTTTAACCGACCTGGAAGTACTGCCCAAAGGAATCATGTTCTGGCGGGGGTTTTCCCATTGGGTCGGCGGCATGGGCGTGTTGATGTTTATCATGGCGGTGATGCCCTCCATCAACGCGTCCTCGGTCAATCTCATGCGAGCCGAAAGCACCGGCCCGTCCCCGGACAAAATTGTGCCCAAGATGCGGGAAACGGCCAGGATTATGTACCGGATTTATCTGGCCATGACCGTTATACTGATTATTCTCCTGAAAATTGCCGGGCTGCCCATTTTTGATTCTCTGATCAACGCCTTTTCGGTAGCCGGAACCGGCGGATTTTCCAATATGAACGCCAGCATCGGGGCCTACAATAATCTGGCTGTGGAAATCATTATCACCGTCTTTATGTTTTTGTTTGGCATAAACTTTTCGCTATACTTTATTTTGCTTGGCAGAAAGTTTGGAAAATTTATCAAAGACACCGAATTAAAAGTCTATCTGGGGATTGTCATAGCAGCCATTCTCATCATTGCCATCAACATTTCCGGGCTGTACGGCGGATTTTGGGGAGGCCTGC
>JAKOTC010000267.1 GCA_029776465.1 Bacillota bacterium | reverse complement strand
GTTCCGACCGGTTAGCCGGTGCGGAATTTGCGGAATTTTCATTATCTTTTTCATCCGGCGCAAAAAACATTGCAAATCCTCCTTTGTCTGTATATAATATATCCCTGTAATGGTTTTCAATGCAAAAACCCGTCTGCTTGAAAATCTTACTAAAACATATTATAATCAATTATATAGTAAAAATCAATTGTGATGCATATGTGAACATAAAATGTTTATCAGAAGAAGAAAGGAATAATCCAATGAAAATCGGCATCGTAGGTCTTCCCAACGTCGGAAAAAGCACGCTCTTTAATGCCATCACCAACGCAGGCGCTCAAGCGGCCAATTATCCCTTTTGCACCATAGAACCCAATGTGGGTGTGGTTCCGGTGCCCGACCCGCGTTTGGACAAACTCACAGAGATGTATAATCCCAAAAAGGTTACCCCGGCTGTTATTGAATTCGTGGATATTGCCGGTCTGGTAAAAGGCGCCTCAAAGGGAGAAGGGCTGGGAAATAAATTTCTCTCCCATATTCGGGAGGTAGACGCCATCGTCCATGTGGTCCGCTGTTTTGAAAACGGAGAAATCGTCCATGTGGAGGGCAGCATTGACCCCATCCGGGATGTTGAAACCATTAATCTGGAACTGATTCTCGCGGATATCGATGTGGTAACCCGCCGGATTGACCGTGCCCGAAAGGCCGCTAAAGGAGATAAAAAGTATGAAGCGGAGGCCGAGTTTTTTGAGCGGCTGCTGGCCCATCTGGAAAATGAGCAACTGGCATCCTCCCTGCCTATCAAAGACGAAGAGGAAGAATTCTGGCTGAATCACTCGGGACTGATTTCCTCCAAACCCGTAATTTTCGCGGCCAACCTCTCGGAAGATGATTTCAAATCCGGCACTGAAAATTCCAATCTCGCCAAGTTAAGAGAGTTTGCGGCCAAACACGGCGCAGAGGTGGTTCCCGTTTGCGCCGCTTTGGAAGAAGAAATCTCCGGTCTTTCCGATGAGGATAAGCTGCTGTTCCTCTCGGACCTAGGGCTGAAGGAATCCGGCCTTGACCGCCTTGTGAAGGCCAGTTACACGCTCTTGGGTTTGATTTCTTTCTTAACCGCAGGCACTCCCGAGGTTCGGGCCTGGACTATCACCAAAGGAACCCGGGCGCCCCAAGCGGCCGGAAAGATCCACTCGGATTTCGAAAGGGGCTTTATTCGGGCCGAGGTGATTGGCTTTGATGAACTGGTCGCCTGCGGGAGTATGGCAGCCGCCAAAGAAAAAGGTCTGGTTCGAAGCGAAGGAAAAGACTATGTGATGCAGGATGGAGACGTTGTGCTTTTCCGGTTTAATGTATAACTATTATACTTCCCTGTCCAGCTCTGCCGAAAGGCAGAGCTGTTCTGCATTTAAGGGGTATAAATTAACGATATAAAGGCCCTTTTTCAGGGCATAACGATAGGTATAAGCGGTTCCACCGGTTTTCACCCCGGTGTAATAAGCAATCAGCCGGGTGGATTTATCCACCATATATCGGTTTCGCATATGCATGCAGCCGGGGGTATATTCCTGACTCAGGCAGGACTGGTAGTGGGTTTGCTTCAAAATATGATGAAATTCCTCCCTCTGTTTCTCCGTCCAGCCTTTATCCTGGCCGATGCACGGAAGGGCGGCTTCCAGCTGGATATGAGGGTAATCTTCCTTTAAGGCCAGCACACTTTGGGCAGCCCAGAGGTCAAATCCCCTGCTCATCCCGCTGACAAAAAGAATATAGCCCTCAAAAATGGCCCGTTCAATTTCTTCATCCAATCGCTTCTTCAGAATGCTTTCCTCTTCCGGGGTTATTTTTTCAGGCCGGTGGCCGGTAAAACAGCAAACCCGTGAAGCCTCAATGTTTTGAATCATATAACCCCTCTCCAATTACATCATTGACCGCTTTAAAAGATAATATACCGCACATGCCCTTGGTTTTTTCACAGCACCCACCAATGAATGGAAACTCCAGAGTTCTATTATTTTATCTTATGGACAAGAAAATTTCAAGTATTGCTTGCAAAAAACGGAGGCAGTGTTCTGCCCCCGTTTTTGATCTTATTACTGTGGCAACAGGTCGGTGTCAAGCCAGATGGTAACAGGCCCGTCATTGGTCAGCGTAAGTTTCATGTCCGCACCGAATCTGCCGGTTTCCACCCTTTGAACCCCCAGCGCTTTTAGTTTGGCCACAAAATATTCATACAGTTCATTGGCCTCTGTCGGAGATGCCGCCGGGTCAAAGGAAGGGCGTCTCCCCTTCCGGCTGTCTGCGCAGAGCGTGAAGTTGGAGACCACCAGCGCCCCGCCCTTTATATCCAGTAAGGATAAATTCATCTTATCTGCCTCGTCGCCAAAGATGCGAAGCCCCGCAATCTTATCGGCCAGCCTGTCTGCCTGTTTGGAAGTATCGCCCTTTGCAACCCCCAGTAGAATCACTAAGCCTTTTTCTATTTGCCCGGCACACTCTCCGTTAATGACTACCCGAGCCTCACTTACCCGTTGTAAGACAGCTTTCATTTTCAGCTCTCCATTTGCACTGCCGTTTTTTATTGCTCTTTAGACTCTGCGGCCTTCATTTTCAGATAAGCGGTAATAAAATCGTCAATCTCACCATCCATTACCGCGTCAATATTGCCGCTTTCATAATCCGTGCGGTGGTCCTTAACCAGCGTATAGGGCATGAATACATAAGAGCGGATTTGCGAACCCCAGGCGATCTCTTTTTGAACTCCCTTAAGATCTTCCAGATTCTCCAGGTGCTCTCTCTCGGCAATTTCCACCAGCTTGGATTTCAGCATCTTCAT
>JAKOTC010000266.1 GCA_029776465.1 Bacillota bacterium | reverse complement strand
GAACACACGCTGATCCTTGCGGAGGAAGGTTATGAGATGCTGACACCCCTGGCGCAGTGGCATGATGGAGACATCTCAAGGGCCGAGTTCAGCGTTTGCTTCGCCGGTGAGCATATGGTTGCAATGAAGGACGGGGTCCGGCTCGCTACCAGCGTATGGCTTCCACAGGGCAGTCCCGGGCAGAGATGGCCGGTCATACTGATAAGGACGCCTTACGGAAGAAAAGGGCTTGCGGCGGAGGAAATGCGGTATGTCCAGAGAGGTTATGCCCTGGTCGCGCAGGATGTAAGGGGAAGGGAAGATTCGGAGGGAGAGTGGCTTCCCTTTGCCCATGAGGCCGCTGATGGCGCTGCAACACTGGAGTGGATTGCTTCCCGGGACTGGTGCGACGGGAACATCGGGATGACCGGCGCTTCTTATGGAGGATTTGTGCAGTGGGCGGCGGCAACTTCCCAAAATCCGTGCCTTAAGGCCCTGGTCAGTATTGTGACGGCAGGAAGCCCGTTCGGCGATGTTCCCAGGAAAGGGGGAACATATCCGGCGGGAATGCTTGCCTGGTGCTTTGCAATGGCGGACAGAAAAGTCAACAGGGCGGCAATGGAACGGTCCGACTGGGCGGAAGTGTTGAGAATTCGTCCCATAAAGGATATACCTCGCAGGGCTCTGGGAAGGGATGTGCCCTTCTGGGACCGGTGGATGGAAAACCCGGATTATAACAGCTTTTGGAAGGCCTGCGACTGGACAGTTCACGCGGAAAAAATCAATGTGCCGTCGCTGATCATAACGGGCTGGTACGATGATGATTTTACGGGTTCCATGGAAGCATGGCAAATCATGAATCGACCCGGGAAACAAGCTTCAAGGCTTCTCATTGGACCATGGGCCCACGATGTAAACACTTCCCGGGATATTCACAATGTGGCGGCAGGAAGCAACAGCCTTTATTATAATATCGACCTGCTGCACCTGAGGTGGTTTGACAGATTCCTCAGGGGCATTAAAAACGGGGTTGAAAACACCAGGGTCGAGTATTATTCGCTGGGCTCGAACACGTGGCACAGGGCCGGAACCTGGCCGCCTGAGGCGTCAGGCTGCCGGAAGTTTTATTTGTCGGAAGGCGGTTTACTGTCAGATACCGGCAGTTCCGTGGAAGCTTTTGAGAAATATGTATACGATCCTTTAAACCCGGCGCCTCAAATAATGGATATATCCGAAAATGAAATGAATGTTCCCGGCAATTACCGGGACTTGGAAAAAAGGAATGATTTTGTAACATTTACAACCCCGCCGCTAAAGGAGAGAATAAGCGTTGCGGGCCATGTAAAAGTTGTATTTTATGCGTCCTCGGATGCCAGGGATACCGATTGGGTGGTCAGACTGCTGGACGTTGACCCGGAAGGCAATTCCATAAAGCTTTCCCAGGGTATTTTGCGCGCAAGGTACCGGAAAAGTTATGAAAAACCTGAATTGCTGGAGCCCGGCAGGATTGAGCGATATGAAATTTGCATGGACGATATTGCCAGTGTGTTTGAAAAGGGGCATCGTATAAGGTTATCCTTTACTTCTGCGGCATTTGAATACGCCCTTGTGAACCACAATACGGGAAATGACCCGGCTTCTGATGTTGAATTTAAAAAGGCCTGCCAGAGAATTTATTACGGAGGGCAATATGACAGCCATTTATTAGTTTCCACTGTTTAAAAACCTGTTTTGGAGACTGAAAATGCATACCAACCCGAGCCTTGGAAGTTAACCCCCCCAGGTTAAACGATCGGCCCTCCTT
>JAKOTC010000265.1 GCA_029776465.1 Bacillota bacterium | reverse complement strand
TTCTTGAGGAACTGGCTGTTTATGTGGCCACGAGAAAATCCTGATTGTTAGATATGCCGCGCGCGGTTGAATCTGTGAGGGGATGGAGAGTTTGCTCAAATTAACGGATATATTGAAGAATTATACCATTATCTGTGCTTTTATTGCTTGAGCGGCGGCGCAGATTATTAAGGTTGTTTTATACGCTTTGCTTCACAAGGATTTAAAAGCAGAGCGATTGTGGGGATCTGGCGGAATGCCTTCTTCCCATTCCTCGACAGTCTGCGCTTTGGCCACCTCTGTTGCCAGGACTTCCGGTTTGCAATCGCCGGTATTTGCGGTAGCATTTCTTTTGGCTTTTGTGGTAATGTATGACGCCATGGGAGTTCGGAGGGCTGCAGGTGAACAGGCGAAGGTTATCAATAAGATTGCCGAGCTGCAGGAAGAGAAGAACGAAGATTTCTTTGTCAAAGAATTAAAGGAATTGATTGGGCACACGCCTATCGAAGTGATAGCCGGAGCGGCTCTGGGCATTTTTATCGGTTTGATTATGCCGCTCCCTGCTCAATAAGGAGCATTCATGGAAGAGAAAAGATTGTTGGATCAGATACATTCTCCGGCTGATCTGAAAAATCTCAGCTTGCAGGAACTGGAGCTTCTTTGCGCCGAGCTGCGTGAAAGAATTATTGATGTTGTCAGCAAAAACGGTGGTCACCTCGCTTCCAATCTCGGAGTAGTCGAGTTGACTGTTGGTTTACATAGGGTTTTTAGCTCTCCAAAAGATACCATTTTGTTTGATGTGGGGCATCAATGTTATGCCCATAAAATCCTGACGGGGCGAAAGGACGCTTTTTCCACCTTGCGAACGGAAGGCGGTTTGTCCGGATTCCCCAAACCCTCGGAAAGCGAGCACGACCCTTTCATCGCCGGGCACAGCAGCACCTCCATCTCCGCTGCAGTCGGCTTTGCGGCGGCGAAAAAGCTGAATGGCCAGCTGGGCGATGTGATTGCCGTCATTGGGGACGGGGCCATGACCGGCGGACTGGCCTATGAGGGATTGAACAATATTGTCCATGCGGGAAATAAGGTTATTGTGATTCTCAATGACAATGAGATGTCCATCTCACGCAATGTGGGGGGAATTTCTCTTTATCTCAGCAAACTGGTTTCCCGTAAAAGCTACTTCATGTTTAAGGATGGGGTGGAACGCCTTTTAAAATCCATTCCCCTTATTGGAAAATACCTGTTTCGCTTTGCGGTTTACACCAAAAATTCCATGCGCAGGCTTTTGCTGCACAACACCATATTTGAGGATATGGGGCTGCGCTATCTCGGGCCGGTGGATGGTCACAATATGAGACAGGTTTTAACGGTGCTTCAGCGGGCGAAGCATGTTAAGGAATCGGTTGTGGTGCATTTTTATACCAAAAAGGGCAAAGGATGCCCCGCGGCAGAGCAAAATCCCGGCTCTTATCACAGCACCTCCTCCTTTGATATTGACCATATGGTAACTGAACAGGCGCCGGTTCCTTCCTATTCCAGTATTTTCGGACAGATTCTCTGCCGTCTTGCCAAGGGGGACTCCCGCATCTGCGGCGTCACTGCCGCCATAACCGCCGGCACCGGAATGGAACAATTTGCAAAGCAGTTTCCCGATCGCTTTTTTGATGTGGGAATTGCAGAAAGCCATGGGGTCACCTTTTGTTCAGCACTGGCTGCCGGGGGAATGATTCCCTTTTTCGCAGTTTACTCTTCTTTTCTCCAAAGAGGGTTTGACCAGTTAATCCATGATGCTGCCATCGGAAATATGCATGTGATTTTCTGTATTGACCGCGCCGGATTTGTGGGCGAGGATGGAGCAACCCATCACGGGGTTTTTGACCCGACTTTTCTTTCTGCCATTCCGAATTTTAAAATATACTCTCCCTCTTCCTATGCCGAGCTGGAACGCTGCATGGAGCAGGCAGTTCATGAAAGCGGACCCATTGCCATCCGTTATCCCAGAGGGGCTGAACAGGAGACGGCCTTGCTTCCTGTGCTTGATTACTTCATTCCCAAGCCGGCACAGGGCAGAGTTCTGCTCTTAACCTACGGGCGTTTGGTGTCGGATGCGGAAAAGGCGGCAGCCCAGCTCAACGCCGTCGGCATTGGAACTGTTGCGGGGAAGCTGGTTCAAATCAAGCCGATTTCTGATGAGTGCCTTGATAGAATTCAGGAGTATCCAATTATACTGTTCTTTGAAGAAGCGGTTGAAGAAGGTTCTGTAGGGCAGCGAATTGCCACCAGATTGCTTGAAAGAGGTTATCGGGGACAGTTTATTCACCGCTCCACAGGGGATCGTTTTCTGGACCATGCCAGCATCAAAAGCCTCCTGCGAATCGCAGAACTGAACGCGGATGCAATGGTTCAGGCGGTGAAAGAGATTTTTGATAATCAAAAGAAAGCATTATAAGGGTATCGCGACATGGCCAAAAGAATCGACGTCTATCTCGTAGAAAAGAAACTGGCGGAAAGCAGGCAAAAAGCTCAGGCTCTTATTGCAGGCGGGTCTGTAAAGGTAAATTCCATTACGGTCAAAAAGCCCTCCTATCAGGTGGAGGAAGGGGCGGATGTCTCCGTTGTCGAGCAGTTAAAATATGTGGGCCGAGGCGGATATAAGCTGGAAGGCGCTCTCCGGGCATTTGATCTGAATTTAAAGGATTTGGTCTGTGCGGATATCGGGGCATCCACCGGCGGATTTACCGACTGCATGCTTCAAAACGGCGCCAGACGGGTCTATGCCATTGACAGCGGACATGGCCAACTTGATCCCAGACTGGATGCACACCCGGATGTGATAAATCTGGAGGGCTATAATATCCGGAACTTTCCCTCCGATACCATCAGCCCGGTGGATTTTGCAGCGGTGGATTTATCCTTTATCTCTCTGACGCTGGTCTTTGAGCCCATTTGCAGGCTGATGAAAGAAAATGCGTCCGCGGTTTTTTTAATCAAACCCCAGTTTGAAGCCGGCAGAGAATGGGTGGGAAAAGGGATTGTTCAAAATCCCAAAGTGCATCAAGCCGTTCTTGAAAAGACAATACTCGCTGCGAAAGAAGCCGGCTTTATGCCTTTCGGGCTCATTCCCTCGCCGATTACCGGTGGGGACGGAAACATTGAATTTTTGCTTTATGTTAAAACAGGGACCCATCAGCCGGCTCCCTTTATTGATATAGCTCAAGTTGTGAAAAAAGCCCATGAGATGAAGAAGAAAACATAACTGCCAGAGTGAGGAGACATCGTAGGATGAAGATAGCGCTGATGGTAACCCCTTTTCAGCCGGAGCGGGTTGAGACGGCCAAACAGGTTTGTTCTTATCTTTCCGCCCGCGGCGCCGAGATTTTAATCCATGAAAACAATCGATCTGCGCTGGAAGGCTGCGGAGCTTTCTATCAGGATTTCAACCGCATGATGGAGCAATGCGATATTCTCACGGCGGTTGGGGGCGACGGAACTATCATCCATGCCGCTAAACACGCCGTGGCCTTTGATAAGCCTGTCGTGGGCATCAATTCAGGACGGCTGGGTTATCTGGCTGCCATTGAAAGAAGCGAGCTTTCTCTGCTGGAGAATCTATTGGAGGGCCAATACACCATCGAGCGCCGGATGATGTTGACCGCCAAAATATCCGGCAGCATTAATCAGGAATACAATGCCCTTAATGATGTGGTGATCGCCAGCGGCAATATTGCCAAGGTGGTGGAGCTGTCCGTCAAAAGCGATGGACGCAGCGTGATGAGCTTTAGCGGGGATGGAGTGATCTTCGCCACTCCGACCGGTTCCACTGCTTACGCATACTCAGCCGGCGGGCCGGTGATTGACCCCGTGATCGAGTGCATATCCGTGACTCCTATTTGCCCCCACACCATTGCTTCCCGCACGATCATTTTTTCAGCCGAATATCGCTTGCAAACCCAGGCCAGATCTGCGGGGGGCAATGTCTTTCTGACGGTGGACGGGGAAGAGGGCATCCCGCTTCAACCGACCGATCAGGTGGAAATTTTGAAATCAGGCTGCCAAGCCCGGTTAATAAAAATTAAAGATGAAAAGTTCAATGACGTTCTCAGCAGAAAAATAAAAAACAACGAAGGGAGATAGTTATGAAGAGCAACCGGCACAAAAAAATCCTCGAACTGATTAAAGAACATGAGGTTGAAACCCAGGACGATCTGCAAAAGCTTTTAACTGATTGCGGTTTCGCAGTAACCCAGGCGACCGTCTCCAGGGATATCAAGGAATTAAAGCTGCTGAAGGTTGCGCTCCCTAACGGTCATTATAAATATACGGTTGGCGGGAAAGAGTCGGAATCCGGCTGGTCTCCACGTTTTATGGCCATTTGCGCCGAGGCTGTGCTTTCCGTGGAACCCACTTTAAATCTTTTGGTGATAAAATGTCTGGCCGGCACAGCCAATGCGGTTTGTGCCGCACTGGATTCCATGGGGCTGCCGGATGTACTGGGCACCATTGCCGGTGACGACACAATTTTTGTGGCACTCCGTTCGACTGACAGCACCTCCACCCTTGCCGAAAAGCTGAGATCCATCCTCAAAAAGTAACTAAGGAGGGGCTTGTCTTGCTGAGTCAATTAAGGATTGAAAATATTGCGGTGATCCGCTCGGCCGAAATTGAATTTGGCAGCGGGCTGAATATTCTGACCGGCGAAACGGGTGCGGGAAAATCCATTTTAATTGACGCGATTGCAGTGGTGCTGGGTGGCCGCATCTCCAAGGAACTGGTTCGAACCGGCTCGGAGAAAGCTTTTGTATCCGCTTTGTTCACAGATCTTCCCGCAAACGCCGCCGTCCTTTTTGAAGAATACGGCCTTTCTGTTGAGGATGAAATACTGCTCTCCAGAGAGTTTACCTCGGATGGCAAAAGCAGCGCCAGAATCAATGGACGGCCTGCTACCGCTCAAATGCTGAGGGAAATTGGCAGTATGCTGCTGAATATCCACGGCCAGCATGACAATCAGGCATTACTTTCCGAAGAAAGACATATTCATTATCTGGACAGGCTGGGAGATTATGACGCTCTTCTTGCCCAGTATCGTGCCGAATACGCCAATTTAAAAAAGCTGACTTCGAAACTGGAATCCCTTCAAATGGATGACAGGACGAAATCGGCCCGTATTGATTTACTCACTTATCAAATCAATGAACTGGAAAGCGCCGAACTTTCTCCGGGGGAATCGGAGCTGCTGGAAACCGAGCGGGAAACCCTTCGAAATGTAGAGCGAATTGCCGAATCCCTGGAAGAGGTACATGGCTATCTGAACGGCGATTCAGGTGGTGAAGGGGTCACGACAGCCTTAAAGCAGTCGGCAAAGCTGCTTGGCGGGCTTGAAAAATATCTGCCCGACCTGCATGAAATGGCCGAAAAAATCCATGATTATGCCTATGAGCTGGAAGAGATGGATT
>JAKOTC010000264.1 GCA_029776465.1 Bacillota bacterium | reverse complement strand
TAATGAGGTTGACCGGATCAAAAATGATCTGAAGATTATCGCTTCCGATGATCTCCAGCATCCGGGCGGTCAGCTCGGGGCTGTTCAGGGTATGGGCCGCCACCGGCTCGATACCCACTATCACACCGAATTTCTCGGCCTGCTCCACCATCTCGCCCACGCTGCGCAACAGGGTTTGAAAAGCTTTTTCCCGGCCGGATTCCTCCGCCCTATACAGAGTGGTTTCGGTTCCCACCACCATGGCGCCCATCTGGCGGGCATACATAATATGTTCTTTAAACCGGCGAAGATGCAGCCGGCGGGTTTCCTCATCGGGATGTACCGGCTCAATATAGCAGCCCAAAACAGCGATATCGATGTTATTCTGGCGAAAGGCCTGGCTGATCTCAAAGGCCAGCCCGGGGGTCAGCCGTCCGATGTCCTGTTCCATGCCTTTGATGGCTTTGGAAATGGCCAGCTGAGCGCTTTCAAATCCGGCCTCCCGCAGAGCCGAGGCCAGCTCCGCCGGGGTGTGCCGTCCATAATCGTGTGCACGAACTCCGATTCTCAATTCAATCATCCTTTCAATTGCTGTAACCTACTATGATATCAATATAAAAATACCCGATCATATCCCGCTCCATAGCGAAAGATCTTTACCGTGCGGGCCGAGGTGTCCACCACCACGCTGTCCCAGCAGTTTTCGCCGACCGTGCCGCTTTTCCGCGGGGAGGGAACCGTGGCGCCCGGGGGCAGGACCGACTTGTCCTCGTGGGCATAGGCAAAGGAGTTTGCAGTGGAGATATAAGTAAAATCGATCCCTTCAGGCTTCATCAGGATATCCGAATGGATGTGGCCGAAGAAAAAACCGATAATACTCCGTTTGCCCTGCTTTTCAAAACTGAAGGAAGGCTCATAGCGAAAGCTGTACTCCAGGCCTTTTGCAGTATAACTGGAACCCTGGGCAAAAGCTTGTAAAATCCCCTCCACCTGAAGGCCGTTAATGGGCTGAACGCCATGGGAACACAGCTCTTTCCGGGTGGGATAATGGGAGAAAACCGCCACCTGCCAGCTTTCGGGAACATTTTGCAGGGCGACGGAGCCCAGCCAGTAGACAGTGGGAAAATCAAATCCCCAAAAGTTTTTGCCGTTAATGCCAAACTTGTCTTCGGGTGAACCGGGGCCCCCGTTATGGTTGGCCAAAACGATCAGCCGAACCTTCAGGTCCGGGATGTCATAATAAAAATTGGGGGCGTGGTCCTGACGAACGGCCAAGCCACTCGCATCCGTTTCCTTTTGGGTCAGCTGATACCATTCTTCATTGCTGATAACGGATTTGAAGCTTTTATCGGGCTGATAGCTGTTGTCGTCGTGATTTCCTCGGGCTGTCAGAACCGGAAGACCGGTGCTTCGAAGCAGTTTCATAGAGCGCTCAAGAATTTTCACAGAGTCGCTTTTCCGCTTGTTGCCGTCTATGAGATCTCCCAGGTGAATCAGCGCTCTGGAGGGAACCTGTTTATTGACCGCCGAGATATTATCCACGGTGGTTTTCAGCATGACAGGATGTTCGTGGGAATCGGTGAGCAGAGTGAAAACCAGTTTATTGGACCCGTCGCCGACCGCCGCCTTCAGTTTTGATATATGCTGTTTGGTGTATTCCTCAAACACCGAAGCCGGAGCGGAAACCCGTTGACTGACCGGTTTGGAAGACACAGCTGACGACGTTTTCACGGGAGCCGCTGTTTTCTTGGAGGAGGTTGTTTGCGCTTTG
>JAKOTC010000014.1 GCA_029776465.1 Bacillota bacterium | reverse complement strand
GTTGTGCCGTTGCCCCCCCTCCGACACCTTCCGTTAAGAAACGGGCCGGCAGATAAAATAACAAAGAGGAAAAAAGAAACACCTCTGCTGAATTAACAAAGCTTTATTTTGTTTCAATACCAACCTTCTATAAATCCGCACGCCTACAGTTTATATTTATAAGCAACAACGGCCGCAGGACAATTTCTCCCCCTGGGGAAGGGGACACGAAGTGACGGATGAGGGCTATTTACTCGCCCAGCAATTCATCCGCCGTCCGCTCAAACCGCATCATGGGGATCAGCCGCATCAGGGTCATCCGGTGTCTCATGTAAGGATGGAACCGGACGCCCAGCCGGCCCAGCTCCTCATCCACCGAGATGTCCGCGAAGGTGGTGGCGGCGCCGGTCCTCTTCATCAATGCCAGCATCTCCTCATAGGAGGGCAGCTCCTCCTCCACGATTCTGCAGATCTCCTCCCAATGCTTTTCCACAATCTCGGGGGTGGTCTCGGTGGTCACCGTAGGACTGTTCAGCTTTTTAACATCCTCGGTGAAGTTGGGGCCATAGGCCCGGTAAATCTCGTCCCAGTCCAGCTTTTCCGGGACAAACACGATATTTTTCTTGGCCGCCAGCTCTTTATAGATTTTGGTGGTGCAGAGGGTAGCCACCCCCACCTTCTTGCCGTGGAAGTCGGACAAAAGCCCCTGCTCCAGCTTTTTGATCTCCCAGAAATGGGAGATGATATGCTCGGTTCCCGAGGCGGGCCGGATGCTGTCGGCAAGCTTCATGGCCAGACCCGTCAAAACCAGCGCCTCCATAATCGCCCCGGCGGTCTCCTCATCCTTTTGGGTGACCCGGTCGGCCATGGAGACAATCCGCTTCAGCGCGGTGCGGGTCACATTCGCCACATTTTCGCAGTAATATTCCCCCGTGACCAAATGGGAGACCTTCCAGTCCACAATCCCCACATACTTGGCGATCATATCCCCAAACCCCGCGACCTTCAGCTCGTTGGGCGCCGCCGCCAGAATCCGGGTGTCGGCGATGATGATGCCGGGCTGTCTTGCCGGTCTGGTGGATTTGAATTTATTTTCGATGATGGGCGAGGTATCCGAGGCAAACCCGTCCATAGAGGGAGCGGTGGCAAAAATCGCGAACTGTTTATCCGCGTGCAGGGCCGCCATCCTGCAGATATCGTTGAGGGAGCCGGTGCCCACGGATAAAATGCCCTCCACGCTTTTGCTCAGCTCCTGAAGGGCGCGCACCTCCACAATATTGGCTTCCCTCAGGTCCTCATAGAGCTTAAGCTCCCACTGAAATCCGCCCTGTTGAAGGACATCCAAAATCCCGTCTGCCGCCTTCAGGGTGTTTTGGTCGGCCACCACCAGAATCTTTTGGGGAAACCCGTTTTCCCTCAGAATATCCGCCGTTTTTTCCAGCATCCCCGAGCCGATCTCAACGGCCTTGATGTTGGTTTCATGCTTCCTGCCGCAGGGGCAGCCCTTCAAGCTGTCCATCAATTTTTGAATATCCATTGTCAAATCTCCATCTTTTTCTTAATGCCACTCATCATTATAGCCCTTTTGCCGGGAAAGTCAACCAATCGGAGAGGCATTGCCGCCCTGCAGCTCAAAACTGCTCTCTTCCCTTTTGTTTCTATCTTCAGCTTGACTTTGCCATATTTCGGGTGTATGATGACAACAAACCGACTCAAGAGGTGATTT
>JAKOTC010000263.1 GCA_029776465.1 Bacillota bacterium | reverse complement strand
TTTGCCGGGCCAGAAACTCCCCGCAGACTGCAAGAGGGGTCAATAGACCGCCGGGTTCAGTCTCAATGCCCATTCCGCCCAGTTTGTCGGAGATCTGCCGAAGCGTGTGGGTGGAGTTATTGGAGAGGAATAAAACTTTTTTGCCATCCCTTCTTAAGCGGGAAATAAATTCGGCGGCTCCCGGCATCAATCGGCTGCCGGAATAGACGCAGCCGTCCAGATCAATTAAAAATGCTTTTTTGGTATTCATAACGCTGCCCCTTCGAAGTATTGACTGTGCTCTATCGTAACGGAACTCTCACAAAAATCAATGTCTCGGCCAGGTGCTGCCTGTCCGAGACAAGTTTGTGATTATTCCCATCTCAGCTTCTTTTGCAAATCCGCATTCACCTTTCTGCGGGCCTGGGTTTCCTCCCGGTCAAGGACAAACACACCGTTTGCCTCCCGAAGAATATCTCCTTCGCAAGTTCCTTCCGGCAGTGTTTTTAAGGGAACATCTTGCTTTTCACCGTGATCTCCCCGGCAAATTGCCACTCCCTCTTCGATCCGGTCTACACTCCAAATCCTTTCCATTGATCGAACACCTCTTACTTGGGTTCTTTTTGAGAGGCAACAGATACATTTTGGCCATCGCTGTAAACCGTAATATTGCCATAGTCCCGGGTGGCGTACACCTTTGCACCCACATCCTCCAGCCGCTCGGTCACTTCGGCATAGGTGGGTCCGTCATCCTCACCGGTACGGGAAGGAATAACCGCAATCTCGGGGGAGACCGCTTTGGCAAACTTTTTGGAGGTGGAGGATTTGCCGCCATGATGGGCGACCTTCAGCACATCGCAGTCCAGCAGCGCCGCAATCTGGGGATCGGCCAGCATATCCTTTTCCGATGGGCTCTCGGCGTCCCCGGTCAAAAGGAAGGAGGTCTCTCCGTAATCCAGCCGCACCACGGCCGAAAAATTATTTAGCTCACTATAATCCTCCCCGATGGGGGCTAACACTGTCACAGACAGCTCGCCCACCTTCAGCTTGGTCATGGGCTTAGCCGCCGTAACGGGGATGTCATACCGACTGAGGACGGTTAAAAACTGTGTGTATTCCCTTGTTGTAGGAACTTTATCCTCGGGGATTTTCGGAGTCAGAACCCGTTCCACAGGGAAGTTTTGAATCACCACATCCAGCCCTCCGATATGGTCGGCATGAGGATGGGTTGCAATCACCAGATCCAGTTTCTTCACGCCCTGGGCGGTTAAAAAATTCACAACAGTTGCGCTGTCCGAATCCTCCCCGCCGTCCACCAGAATGTGGCTGTCCTTGCAGGAGATTAAAATCGAGTCGGCCGAATCCAGCTCCAGCACCGTCATCTTAAAATCGGCATTTTCAACCGAGGAGACGGCCTTTTGAAAAAAAGAGGGGTTGAGAATTTTATCGCTTTGCCAGAACAGCACTACCACTGCTGCAATAATCAGAAACAGGGAGGCCTTTTGGTTATTGGAATATTTATTTCTTGCCATTCCATTCACCTTTCCTTCTCGGCGGATGATTGGCCTTTTTATTGGTTGGCTTTTTTCTGTTTTGTGCTTTCGGCTGAGGAAGATTAAGGGTTCGAACCGGACCGCTTGAAGCTCTGCGGGGCGTGACTAAAGCATCCGGCCCATATCCGATCAGATCGGTACGTCCCGCCTTTTCCAAGATGGCGCGTACCCGGTCGGCGTTCTCGGGTTTATAATACTGCAACAGCACTCTCTGCTCCGCCTTTTCCTCCGGGGTTTTGGGCACATACACGGGCTTGCCGGTGAAGGGGTTGATGCCACTATAGAACATGCAGGTAGAAGCCGTTCCGGGGGTGGGATAAAAATCCTGAACCTGCTCGGGACGGATATGATTTCGCTTTAAAAACACCGCCAGCTCAATGGCATCCTCTAACCGGCTGCCCGGATGGGAGGAAATCAGATAGGGCACCAGATATTGCTTCTTGCCCTCCGATTTGGTCAGTTCGTAAAAACGCTTGGTAAAAGCCTGATAGACCCCAACAGGGGGTTTTCCCATCAGGTTCAGCACATGGTCGCTGACATGTTCGGGCGCCACCTTCAACTGGCCGCTGATATGGTGGCGGACAAGCTCTTTAAAAAAGCTTTCGTCCTTGTCGGCCATCAGATAATCATACCGAACACCGGAGCGGATAAATACTTTTTTCACCCCGGGAAGCTTTCGCAATCTGCGCAGGATGGAAAGATATTCGCTGTGATCCACCACCAGGTTTTTGCAGGGAGCGGGCGTAAGACACTTACGGGTGCAAAAGCCCGAAACCTTCTGCTTGTCGCAGGATGCGCGGCGGAAATTGGCGGTGGGGCCGCCCACATCGTGAATATATCCTTTAAACCGCGGATTTTGGGTCATGGCTTTGGCTTCTTCAATCACAGACTCGGCGCTTCGAGAGGTAACTTCCCGCCCCTGATGGAAGGTGAGGGCGCAGAAGTTGCAGTCCCCATAACAGCCCCGGTTATGGGCAATGGAAAACTCCACTTCCTCCAGTGCAGGAACCCCGCCCATGTCTTCATACATGGGGTGAACCGCCCGCATAAAGGGCAGCGTGTAAACGCTGTCCAGCTCCTCCCGGCTCAGCGGGGCGGCAGGGGGATTTTGAATCAGCCAGCGGCGGCGCTGTTTTTGGGCCAGCGTCTTTCCCACTCGGGACTGGTGATAATGCTCCAGCCGAAAAGCCTCGGCAAACGCTTTTTTATCCTGCGTAATCCGATCAAAGCCGGGCAGGGTTGTAGCGTTTTCCGGGGGTTGATCGGCCATGATACAAACGCCCTTCAGGGAATCA
>JAKOTC010000262.1 GCA_029776465.1 Bacillota bacterium | reverse complement strand
CCTCCTGGATGCAGAAAGCATAGATCTCGGGTGCCTGAACCCCTGTTTTTCCGCTGATTTTCCGGCCTGTGGAGGTACCCTCCCCGGAAATGGTGATCGTCGCAGCGCCGGGGGTGAGCAATGCTTCATCCTTCAATGTCAGACTGATCGATTGATTCCCGTCGACTTTCTCGATTTTGGTGACCATCGCCCCTGAGAGCACGCCGCCCAACGTAATCATATCTTCCGAAAGGTTCTCGGCAAAGAAATCATTTTCAATGCCAATGAGGATGCTTTCATCAAACGGTGCTTCGATGGTGATCGGGGAATAAACCACCAGCTGCGCCGCACCGGCGATTTTGATCACCTGATCGACCGAAAAACCGCTGGTGAGTGAGGATGCGGAGAACGTGACAATGCCGTTGCCGCCCTGCGCATTTTTAGTGCCGCGGATGCGGATGCCGACGGTTTGGCCCTGTTGCGTGATCTCGTCCACGGCCATGCCTTCAAACCCGCCGGTTAAAGCCACATCCTCTTTCGTCAGCGTTTTTAAAAAGGTGTCGCCCTTCAGTTCAAAATTTAAGGTTTGCTCATATTCCGCTTGATCTTCTAGTACGGTGGTTTCCGGAACGAGCCGCGGGTATTCAATGGCAATATTGGCCTTATAAGCGGTGTTTTGGGCCTTGACGGCATCCGGCAGGATGAAAATATCCCCGGTTGGGTTCTCCATATCATCTCCAAACGCGTGGGGGGTTGCGACCGTCCCCTCGACGGTTAGCGCGAGAAACCCGTTGATAAAATCAATCGCGCTCACTTGCATCCCGCTAAAAAGCCCGTTCAGCACAAAATATTGCGGATCGGTGGATTGAATTTGATCTTGCTGGACGCTGAGCACGATTGTCACTTTGTACTGTGTCTGCGCTTTTAAGCTGGCCGGTTCGCTTGTCATTTCCAGCAGGTCTACCTCAGTTGGCAAGGTGGTGCCGCCAACCTGGTGGGTAAATGTGCCTTTCAAAAAATCGGGGTTAAAAGCCGCCGTAACCCCAACAAATAAAATAGCTGCCGCAGCAATGCCTGCGATGAAACCCTGAATATGTTTTTTATCCAAGTTAAAGCTTAGTTTAGGCACAAAGTTTGCCTCCTCGTCTTTTAAGTAAAGTTCGTTACTGTCTTACCCCGCATTGCATGCAAAACGGTGCGGACGGCACGATTTTATGGCAGTTCCGGCACAGCATATACCCGGCGGGAATGTCCGATTCAAAGGGGAAAACCCCATAAACGGAAATATAATACGCCGCGCCTTCAATCGGCGATGCTCCCTGTAAATTTGGCAGTACAATATCGTTTTCACCCGCTGAAAGAATACTGGCCAAAATCGGATATTCATTGGCCTTGAGCGTCTGGCCTTTGCAGGGGATAAATCTGTCTATTACACTCTGCTCATCCGAACATTTCAACAAAACAATTTCGCCATAACAAATTTCATAATCGAAATATTCCAGGACATTTACATTCTGGGCCACGTACTTGATATCTTTGATGATGGTGCCTTCCCCGCTTCCCCGCATCGGATAAAGGCCGGACTGCTCCATATAATAATAGAATCCGGGGCTAACCGCTTGCTTTGTATAATCGGGAAGGTTAAACACAAGTTGATCAAAATCAAATCCATACCCGCCCTGCAAAACCGAAAACAGCGCGGTATTGCTGTTGAGGCTCAGTTTTTTACCATCGCATACTGTAAATTGATGTAACGCTTTCAGGCCTTGGCCTGCAGTTGGCAGGATCGTAAGCTCGCCCAAATATTTGGTGGCTTCCTTTTGATCCGGTACCCCATCATACGAAGTAAACATTGTGTATCGGATGATGGCTGAATTATCCAGAACGGTCCCGGTCAAATAGGATGGATTGGCGGCTGCGGTAAACCCGACTGATAAGAGCAACATCGCTACCAT
>JAKOTC010000003.1 GCA_029776465.1 Bacillota bacterium | reverse complement strand
CCCTGTCCGGGCAATGTCATTAAGATAACGGATCGAGGCAAGAGCAGTGTACTGAAAAAGGTACGCTGCTCTTTTTTGCGTGGAATTTTCGTTGAATTTTTCGCAGAAAGGGGTTGACAAAACGGGCAAAAAATGCGGCGGAGCCTCTTGAAAAAGCACTTTTCAGGAGGCGGGGCGGATGGAAAAACCATACGAGGCGATCAAGGGGAAGCTGCTATCGATCATCAAAGAGATGTCGGCTTCCCCGGGGCTGTTCGTGAAGGCTCCAGGGCGGGATTTCACCCGAAAGCGGAAGCTGTCCTTTGAAACGATGCTGCGCTTATTGGTGGGGATGGGCGGAGGCAGTCTGCAGGCGGAGTTATTGGAGCACAGCGGATATGCCGAGGATACCGCCACTTCTTCGGCGTTTATCCAGCAGCGGGATAAGCTTCTCCCTTTTGCGCTGGAGTTTATGCTCCACGAATTTACCCTTTCGTTTTCCGACATGCAGTGCTACAGGGGATACAGGTTGCTGGCCGTGGACGGCAGCGATTTTCACGCGCCAACCAACGCCGGAGAGCCGGACAATTTCTTCCGGAACCACCCCGGGGAGAAGGGATTCAGCCTTTTCCATCTTAACGCCCTGTACGACCTTTGCAACAGAGTCTACACGGACGCTCTGATTCAAAGCAGGCGTGAGGCGAATGAGAATCGGGCACTGACGGCCATGGTCGACCGCTCCGGCCTCACGGGGCCTGTCATCGTCATCGCCGACCGGGGATACGAAAGTTACAATAATCTGGCCCACATCGAACGAAAGGGCTGGAATTATCTGATCCGCATCAAGGATATGGGAAGCAATGGCATTCTATCCGGCATACAAGTTCCGCCAACCCCAGAATTCGACATCAGCGTCCAACGGACTTTTACGAGAAAACAAACCAATTCGGTAAAATCTCAGCCCGATCTGTTTCGCTTCCTCCCAAACAACTCCACGTTCGATTTCCTCGATTTGCATGAAAACAGGTTCTACCCCATGACCTTGCGCGTCGTTCGGTTCAGAATCTCGGACAACGCCTATGAAACCGTCGTCACAAATCTGGACAGAAGCTTGTTCCTTCCTGATGAGCTCAAGAACCTCTATGCCATGCGCTGGGGAATCGAAACTTCCTTTCGGGAATTGAAATACACCGTCGGACTGTCTGCGTTCCACTCGAAAAAGATGGCGTACATCGCGCAGGAAGTGTTCGCCCGCCTCATCATGTACAACTTCTCTGAACGCATTGCCTCCCACGTTATTCTTCGTCAGAAACAGGGCTGCCGCACTCGCCAGATCAACTTTACGGTCGCCCTGCGGATCTGCAGACATTTCTTCCGGTGCTGCGGCAACCTCCATCCACCCGATGTGGAAGCGCTAATCGCCAAACACATTCTCCCCGTCAGACCTGGCCGTCGCTTCCAGAGAAACGTCCGCCATAGGCAAGCGCTCAGTTTCTTGTACAGGCTGGCTTGATCCTTCTTTCGGCTACGCTCCCCTTTGGCAGACTTCAGGGCTGCCTATTTGTGCTACCGCGTTTTCCCTTATACCCATAAATCACGCGGCAGAGAGCCTTCGTTCCTTTGCTCCCCACCGCGTTGCACTTGTTCACTCT
>JAKOTC010000261.1 GCA_029776465.1 Bacillota bacterium | reverse complement strand
TTTTCGTTTTTATAGTTGATGATGACAGGCGAAAAGGCAGATGCCTACGCCATGCTATCAATTAGCCGCGGTCAGCCAAAACGGTGCGCTCATACTCCTTGACTTCAGCCAGCCACTGTTCACGAATCGGCACATTGTGAGTGGCGCAGAAATAATCCCAAACCGCACCCATGGGGAAGTTTTTATATTCCTCGGTCAAAGCCAAACGGCTGGTTAAATCCCAATCCAGCTCGGCCTTTTTCAGGTCGGCAACCGGTTCCAGCAAGGCGGACAGAAGGGCCTTCTGGGTGTTGCGGGCGCCGATGATCCAGGCGGCGATACGGTTGATGGAAGCATCAAAATAGTCCAGAGCCAGATAAACTTTATTCAAAGCGTTGCAGCGGACGATTTCCTTGGCGATGGATGCCAGCTCGTCATCCATGATGACGACATGGTCAGAGTCCCAACGGATGGGACGGGAAACATGGAGAAGCAGCTCGGGCATAAACACCAGCAAAGCAGAAATCTTCTGAGCGATGGACTCGGTGGGATGGAAATGGCCGGCGTCCAGTGTCAGCATGACCTTTTTGCGGGACATGGCATAACCCATATAGAATTCGTGGGAACCGGTGACATAGGCTTCGCTTCCGATGCCAAAGACCTTGCTTTCCACAGCGTCTTTATTATATTGGGGATTGGTATCAAAGGAATAAATCTCGTCAAGAGCAGCAGCCAGACGCTCACGAGGAGCCATCTTGTCGATGGGATTGTCCTTGTATCCGTCGGGAATCCACAGGTTGGTCACACAGGTTTTCCCGGTTTCTTTTCCGAAATACTCGCCCACCTTGCGGCTGCGTTTGCCGTGTTCAATCCAGAAGGCGCGAATGCCCGGATCGGGATGGGAAAGGGTCAGGCCGTCATTGCTTTTGGGATGGGAGAAATAGGTAGGGTTAAAATCCAAACCGATTCCATGGTCTTTCGCCCAGTCGACCCATCCGGCAAAATGGGAGGGCTCAATCTGATCCCTGTCGGCTTTTTTGGGAGCGTCGATATAACTGGCATGAACATTGACCTTTTGTTTGCCCGGGATCAGGCTCATGGCCTTTTCAAGGTCGGACCAGAGCTCTGCGGGAGTGCGGGCCTTGCCCGGGTAATTGCCGGTAGCCATGATTCCGCCGGAAAGGACGGTGTCCTCTTTCTCGAAGCCACCAACATCGTCGCCCTGCCAGCAATGGAGAGAAATCTCAATGCTGTCAAGGACCTCCAGTGCCTTGTCGGTATCAACTCCGATAGAGGAATAGATTTCCTTTGCGGCTTCATAGGCCATAGTAATTTTCTTATCCATTGTCAAACTCCTTTAAAGGTAAAGATAGTATATGCAAAACAGCCTACTGTATCTGTGCAATTTTCAGGAAACGCTGATAAGCTGCGTTCCACACCTCAACGTCCTGGGGTTTGTATTCGGTAATTTCAAAGGAACGGCTGACTGCGGCCCGAGCCTCCTCCAGGTTGGCAAAGACATCCTCGCACATCAGCTGAACAGCAATATTGCCGATGGCGGTGGCTTCCACCGGACCGGCGATTACCGGACGGCCAATGGCATTAGCCGCAAACTGGCAAAGGAACTTGTCTTTTACGCCGCCACCCACCAGACGGATGGTGTCGACCTTATAACCCAGCATCTCTTCCAGCCGCTCGATGGCCAGACGATAACAAAGAGCAAGGCTTTCGGTGATGCAGCGGGAGGTTTCGCCAATGGTTTGGGGTGGGGTTTGACCGGTGCGGATGCAGTAGTCGGCAATTCGCTTGGGCATATTGCCGGGAGCAAGGAAAATCTCATCGTCGGGGTTGATAAAGCGAACCAGCGGTTCCGCCTTCATGGTGTGCAGATCGATATCGGCAAAGGAGAGGTTGCGGCCTTCCTTATTCCACTGGTTTCGGCATTCCTGCATCAGCCAAAGGCCCATGATGTTTTTCAGGAAGCGGGTGGTGCGGTTGATGCCACCCTCGTTGGTATAATTATATTTCAAGGATTTTTCATTAATGAGAGGCTTCTCTAACTCTGCGCCCAGCAAGGACCAGGTTCCGCAGGAGATGAAGACAAATTTCTCGCCGGGAGCGGCAGGAACGGCAGCCAAAGCAGATCCGGTATCATGGGAAACAACCGAATAGACCCGTGCTTGATTGCAGCCTGTGTCCTCACAAATTTCAGGCAGCAGCAACCCTTTTAAAGTCCCTGAATCCACAATAGGAGTAAACAGGCGGGAAGGGATGCCCAGTTTTTCCATCAGTTCTCGATCCCAATCCCCGGTATAGGGATTCATCAGCTGAGTAGTAGACGCTTCACTGAATTCGGAACT